>JBAUOM010000243.1:0-25672 GCA_049579765.1 Xanthobacteraceae bacterium | reverse complement strand
AAGCCACCGAGGCGACCTTTCGTCGGGCGCTGGCGCGCGCCGAGGCGCGCGGCGAGCTGCCGCTCGGCGCCGACGTGGACGCGCTTGCCCGTTTTCTCATGGTCGCCTTCCAGGGCCTGCGCCTGGTCGGCAAGGTCAATGCCGATCGCGCCGTGCTCGAAGGGATCGCGACGACGATGCTGCAATGCCTGGAGCGATGATCGCTCCGGCAGGCCGCAGCAATCAAGCTAAGGACAGGCGACATGAGCGTCAAACCCCGACAGCCGGCCCCGGCGCTGGAAGTCAAGCTGCTCGACGGCGGAACGTGGCGTCTTAAGGACGCAAGGCCCGCCAACTTCCAGATGATCGTGGTCTACCGCGGCCTGCATTGCCCGGTCTGCAAGACCTATCTCGGCGAGTTGGAGGCGAAGCTTCCGGAATTCGCCAAACGTGGCGTCGATACCATCGCGATCAGCACGGACAGCCGGGAGCGAGCGGAAAAGGCCAAGGCCGAGTGGGGATTGAACAACCTCCAGGTCGGGTGCGAGCTCTCGATCGCCGACGCCCGGGAATGGGAGCTCTTCATCTCGCGGGCGATCCGCGACGGCGAGCCGCCCGAATTCAGCGAGCCGGGCCTGTTCCTCGTCAAGCCCGACCGCTCCTTGTTCTTCGCGTCGCGCGGCAGTGCGCCGTGGGGCCGCCCGCCGCTCGATCAGATGCTGCGCGGGATCGACGTGGCGACGGAGCGCAAAATGCCGGCGCGCGGCGAGGCATGATCTGGCTGTTCCGACGTGAAAGGAGGACGACGTGCTGGAGCTCTACCACAACATCAATTCGGTCTGCGCCCAGAAGGTGCGCATCGCGCTGAAGGAAAAGGGCCAGGAGGCCCAGGAGCATATCCTGACCTTGCGCGGCGACCAGAACGAGCCGGCCTATCTCGAGCTCAATCCCAACGGCGTGGTCCCGACGCTGGTCCATGACGGCCGACCGATCGTGGAATCGTCGCTGATCCTCTACTACCTCGACGAGGTGTTTCCGGAGCCGCCACTGATGCCTAAAGAGCCGCGCCAGCGGCATCGCGTGCGCATGTACAACAAGTTGATCGACGAATACCTGCACAACGCCTGCACCATCCTGACGTTTGCGACCGCCTTCCGGCCGAATTTCCTGAAGGTGCCGCGCGAGGTGTGGCTGGCGGAAATCAACAAGGCTCCGCTCAAGCGGCGCGCCGAGTACAAGCGCAGCGTGATCGAGCACGGCCTCGATTCCGAGTTCGTGGCCGACGCGGTCGTGCAGCACAAGAAGCTGCTGTCCTGGATGGCGGACTCGCTCGCCGATGGCCCCTACCTTGCCGGCGAGCGCTTCTCCAACGCCGATTGTGCCGTGATTCCCTACATCCTGCGGCTCGAGCTCCTCAAGCTCGCAGGCATGTGGGCGCGCTATCCGGCCGTCGCCGATTGGTGGGCGCGGGCGCAGTCCCGGCCGTCGGTCAAGTCGGCGATCTTCGAGCGCATGGCGGACAAGGACTGGGCCCCGTTCAAGGCTCTCGCGCCCGATCCGTGGCCGAAGGTGCAGGAGCTGCTGCAGGCGGCCGCATGAAGCGGGCATCGCCGCCGCGTGGTGCCGCGATGTCGTGATCGCTCGGCGCGACCGCATTAATCGTCGACAAGACAACGGCATAGCCGTCGGCAGGAACGCGGCGGCGCGGTCGCGAGTTGACCCCGGTGGAAAGCCTGCTGAAATTCCTTCCGGCGCGACCTCAGCCGCTGTGGGTTCGCTACGGCGCCACGGCGGTCCTGGTGCTGATCTTCTTCGTCTTCCGCCTCGGGGCCGGTCCGGCCGCCGGTCAGTACGGCTTCATCTTCTTCATTCCACCGATTCTGGCGGCATCGATCGCCTTCGACCGCGGCAGCGGCTTCGTCGCGACCGCGCTGAGCGCGCTCCTCGTCGCGTCGCTGCAGGACTGGCACGCCGAGCCGGTGCGCCATGTCGCCGCCCTGACGGTATTCGCGGTCGTGTCATTGTTCGTCGTGATCGTCGGCGAGGGAATGCGCAAAGCGCTGGAGCGCTCGGTCGCCGCGCAGGAGGAGCTGGAGCTGCTGCTGCAGGAGCAGAGCCATCGCATCAAGAACGATCTGGCGATCGCTTCCTCGCTGCTCACCTTGCAGGCGAGAGCGCAAAAAGACGCGATGGTTCGCGCGGCGCTGGAAAGCGCGGTCGGACGGCTGCATGTTCTGGCCAAGGGTCACGATCATCTGCGGATGACGACCGGCGATCAGCTCACCGAGATGCAGGACTATCTCGGCGAGGTATGCTGGAAGCTCGGCGAAGCGCTGCGCGGCATCAGACCCATCGCCGTCGAGGTGGACGCGGACCGGGTGGTGACCCAAACGCCGAAAGCCACGCGCATCGGGCTGATCGTGAACGAGCTGGTGACGAACGCGCTCAAGCACGCGTTTCCGGGCGACGGTTCGGGGACCGTCCGTGTGAAGCTGCGCAGGAGCCCGGCCGCGCTCACCCTCGTCGTCGAGGACGACGGCGTGGGATGCCCTGAAGCGGCCGGCGACGGCCTCGGCTCCCGACTGGTGCGCCTCCTCGTGCAGCAGTTGAAGGGGCAGATGACGCGCGAGCCGTCAGCGCCGGGATGCCGCATCACCATCACGATTCCGCCCGTCGCCGCCTGACGATTGCCAGCGCGCAGGCTGGGTTGAGCCTCGAGCCCGTCACGTAGGCCTTCAACACGCCACTTGGAAACCCGTCGCCCCGCAGGCGGCGGCGACTCTCGTGTATAAAGAGCGACCGGCCGAGCGAGACAACCATGACGCCCACGCCCAAACTGGCATTTGCCGCCGTTGCCGGGAGCCTGGCCTATCTCGGGCTCGCGATCCTCGGCTGGGGCGGGTTCGCAGCCTTCTTCTCGCATCCGGCCTTGATCGCGGTCTCGATCGTGCTGCTCGCGCTGACCGGCGTGGCGCTCTTCAGCGCTGGCAATCTCAGCTCCGGCGAGCGCGAGGACCGTTCCAACCGCTGGGTGCTCGCGGCTTTCGGGTTGATCGGGCTGTTGATGGGCTATCTGCCGGCCCTGACCGACCGCGAGGAGTTCTGGACCCTCGACGGAGAGGTCGTGCGCTGGGTCGGCGTCGCGCTCTTCGCCGCCGGCGGTGCGCTGCGGATCTGGCCGGTCTTCGTGCTCGGCCGCCGCTTCAGCGGGCTGGTCGCGATCCAGCCCGGACATACGCTGGTCACGAGCGGCGTCTATGGCGTCATCCGCCATCCCAGTTATCTGGGCTTGCTGGTGAGCTCGCTGGGTTGGGCGCTGGCGTTCCGCTCCGGCGTCGGCGTGCTGCTCGCGCTCCTCCTCATCCCGCCGCTCCTCGCGCGCATCCGTGCGGAAGAGGCGCTGTTGCGCAGCCAGTTCGGCGGCGCCTACGACGCCTATCGCAGCCACACGTCACGGCTGATCCCGGGCGTCTACTAATGCACGTTTCGCTCGAATAGACTTGCGATTGGCTTGCGACCTCTCTCCTCAGTCATTGCCGGGCTTGACCCGGCAATCCATCTCCTTCGCATGAGTCAATGCGAAGAACGATGGATGCGCGGGTCAAAGCCCGCGCATGACGAGTCGGAGTTTGTGCGGATTGTTATGACACGCAGCCGCAACCATACCGAACGACCGGGTTATTTCACCAGCGTCACCGGCACGTCGACCAGGTGCAGCACCTGCGTGGCGACCGAGCCGAGCAGCAGGCCGCGCACGCCGCCCAGTCCCCTGGTTCCCATGACGATGTGCGTGACGCCTTCCTCGCGCGCCACGCGATCGATCGTCGCCGCGACGGCGCCGCGCGCCGAGCGGGTGACGTAAGTCACGCCCGCCGCGCGGCAGGTGGCGGAGGCCTCTTGCAGCGCCTCCGCGGCCGCCCTCTCCTCCTGCTCCCCGATCCACTCGGGCGGCATGAGGCCCATGCCTTCCGCGAGGCCGATGGTCGCGACATTCTGCACGGTCAGGATCACGAGGCGCGCTTGCGCCACCGCCTTCGCTTGCTCGATGGCGAGTTTGACGGCTCGGATCGATGCGGGCGAGCCGTCGACGGGGACGAGGATGTTCATGCTGATACCAACCTCCGTAACGATCGACGCTCTCGCGGCCGACTCGGGTCCGCTCCCCTTCACATGAGCGAGCGCGGCATCACCACCGCGGCACGTCTTTGCGCATCACCGCCCTGCGGCATTGCAGGCTTTGCCTCGCCGCAAGCGTTCCGCTAGCTTGCCGGGAAAACGAACACAAGGAAACGTCGACCCGAGCGGGGAGCCGGGCGCCGCAACCGGGCGCCGCGGCCGTCGCGACATGACTGCCGGAAGACATGGCTGCCGGAACATGAAGGCGCTGGGCCTGATCGACAGGCTGGTCGGCACCGCCAGCGGGGCGCTCGCCTGCGCCGGCGCGGTGGCGATCGTGTTGTTGATGCTCCACATCGTCGTCGACGTCACCGGACGCTACCTGTTCAACCATCCGTTCCCCGGAACGCTCGAGAGCGTGACCTACTATTACATGGTCATGGTCACCGCGCTGCCCTTCGCCTACGTCACCCGCGTTCAGGGCCAGATCGCGGTGGAGATGTTCACGAGCTGGCTGCCCGGGCGTTGGGTCCATCTGATCGACGCGGCCGCAGGCCTGCTCATGCTCGCTTATGTCGGCGTGCTCGCCTGGAAGATGGCCCAGGAGGCCGTCGCCATGACCGTCCTCGAGGAGGTGCACGACGCCGGCACCATGCAGTTCATCACCTGGCCGTCACGCTGGATTCCCCCGGTCGCGCTCGGCGTGATGGCCTTGGCCGTGGCCATTCGCATCATCGAGGACGCGAAGGGATTCCTGCGGACATGACCGCGCCGCGCGCAGCCTGCCGGAGCATGTGACATGTCGCCGGCCGCGCTGGGTATCATCACCCTCGTGGCGCTGCTGGCCCTGCTCGCGCTGCGCGTCCCCATCGGGGTCGCGCTCGGCAGCGTGGCGTTCGCCGGCATCTGGCATCTGCGCGGCCTCGACGTCGCGCTCGGCATGATGCGCTCGGCGCCCTACGACTTCCTGGCCAATTGGGAGCTTTCCGCGATCCCCATGTTCATCCTCATGGGGACGGTCGCCCACCATTCGGGCATTTCCAGCGCGCTCTTCACCGCCGCGCGGCTTTGGCTCGGCCGGTTGCCGGGCGGGCTCGCGGTCGCCACCAACTTCGCCTGTGCGGGCTTTGCCGCGGCGTCCGGATCGAGCGTCGCCGCCTCCGCCGCCATGGGCAAGATCGCAATTCCGGAGATGCTCAAGGCCGGCTACGCGCCGAGCCTGGCGACCGGAACCGTCGCCGCCGCCGGCACCCTGGCCGCGCTGATCCCGCCCTCGATCCTGTTCGTGCTGTACGGAATCTTCGCGGAAACCTCGGTCACCAGGCTGCTGATCGCCGGCATCCTGCCCGGCCTGCTGACCGCCGCGATCTATGCGGCGATGCTGGTGGGGCGTTGCCTCATGTTCCCGGAGATCGCCCCGCCGGTCGACATCAAGACGACGGCGCGCGAGCGCTGGCGCGCGCTGTTCGAGATCTGGCCGGTCGCCTGCCTGATCCTCGGCGTCATCGGCAGTCTCGTCTCGGGCATCGTCACGCCGACGGAAGCGGGCGCCTACGGCGCATTTCTCGCCTATGTCATCGCCTTCGCGCAGCGGCGGCTGACGTGGAAGGCTTTCCGGCTGAGCGTGATGGAGGCGGTCACGAGCACGTCGCGCCTGCTGTTCGTCGCCGTCGGCGCAATCCTACTGACCAAGTACCTCGCGCTGTCGGGCCTGCCGTTCTATCTCGCCGCGACGATGGGCGCGTGGGCGCTCGATCCGGTGCTGCTCGTGGCCGGCACCTCGATCGTCTACCTCGTGCTCGGCATGTTCCTCGACCCGCTCGGCATCCTCTTGATCACCATCCCGATCTTCGTGCCGATGTTCGAGCGGCTCGGGCTCGATCTCGTCTGGTTCGGCGTGATCGTCGTGAAGTATCTCGAGATCGGCCTGCTCACGCCGCCGGTGGGCTTCAACGTCTACGTCATCAAGACCGTGGTCGGCCCCGACATCTCGCTGGAGACGATCTTCAAGGGCGTGGGCTGGTTCCTCGCTTGCGAGGTGATCATCATGACTCTGTTGATCGTATTTCCGCAGATCTCGCTCTATCTCCCCAGCCTGATCTATTGACCGCGGCTCGCGGGCCGGGCCCGCGGGCGGGCCCGATGCCCGTTCGCGCCGCCTGGGGCCGAGTCGCGCGCGGGCGAGCATGCCCTGCTCGATCAATGCGATTGATCGTCATTTTGCACCCTCGAAATCTTCTCGGACGGGCCGCGGGTCCTATCGGCAGGATCAACACGATCCTGCCCCGCCGACGCGCGCGGGAATGTCGATGAGCGCTCCAATGCCGCTTCCTGAGCGCGCAGCCACGCGAATAGGTCGCTGCGCTGTCCGCCGAGCGCGCGGGCCCATCGCAAATTCTTGAACGCCTTGCTCTCGGCTCCCGCCCACCAGTATTCCTTCGTCACCATGAGGGACCAGCCGCGACGGCCGCTTCGGGTCAGGGTGATGATCTCGATGGTGAGGCCATGCTTGGGACCTGTGAAGCTGTGCCGTTCGCGCTCGAACTCCACCCCGTCGTGCGTCCAGCGTGTCAGCTTCGAGCCCGGATTCGTGGTGCTCAGGAGCAGATCGAACATCCTGAAGAAGGACGGGCGCGCAAGGCTTTTCATGCCACCAGTCTCCTCGTCGGCCGAGCTCGGTGCCGTTCATGCACCGCAATTCCGGGCCGTCTCGAACCGATCGCGCTGCAGCGACGTCTGCTCATCGGCTGCCCCACCGGCTGATGACGAAAAGCAGGATGGGCAAGGCCAACAGTTGGAGAACGAATGAAAGTATTGCGACGCCGAGGACCGAGTGGTCGTAAATGATCCCGAGTAGAGCGCTGCCGAAGAACCAGGCAATGCCGAACACCGTGTGGAACAGACCGAAGGCGGTGCCGCGGCGTTCCCGCGGCGCCATGGAGCCGATGATTGCGCGCATGACCGACTCCTGCGCGCCCATTCCGATTCCCCAGCAGACGACGCCAACGGTCACCAGCGCGGGACCGCCGAGAAACGCCAATGGCGCGGACAGAGCGGAAACAATAGTCACCGGAACCATCACGAGCAGTCCGGCTCGATCGAACCAGCGCCCAAGCGCGAGCGCGGCAGCCGCCGCGGCCACCATCGCAATCGCATAGAGAATCGGAACCCAAGCTGGGGCTACTACCGCAACCTTTCCGAAGTGGTAGGCCAAAAGAGAGAAATCGGCATATCCGGCGCCGATGAACGCGGCTGCCGCCGAGAAGATCCAGAATTTCACCGGCAGCGTGCCGGGCTGGCGAATCGGTTCTATCACCTCCAGGTGGTGAGGAGCCGGAAACTGTGATCGCGCGACGAGCAGCACTCCGATGGAAAGCAACGCCGGGACGACCAATATGGCAAAGCTCGTCCTGTAGCCGTGCCCGAGATAGAGTGCCGCGCTGACAGCGAGAGGCCCGACAATCGCGCCGGTCGTATCCATCGCCTCGTGCAGCCCGAATCCCCAGCCCGCCCCGGTTCGGGTTGCGGCATGCGACAACATGGCGTCGCGCGTGGGTGCGCGCAATGCGCGCCCCATGCGCTCGGCGACGATGAGGACGACCGCGACCTCCCAGCTTCCAGCCAATGCCAAGAGCGGAACCGCGAACAAATTCAAGATGTAGCCGACGATGGTGACGGTCCAGTAGCGCCCGGTGCGGTCGCCGAGATAACCGGACAGCAGCCTCATGCCGTAGCCGACCAGCTCCCCGAACCCGGCGGCGATGCCGACGACCGCCGCGGAGGCGCCGAGCGTGACAAGAAACGGGCCGACGACGCTGCGCGCGCCTTCATAGGTCATGTCGCCGAGAAGGCTGACGAAACCCAGCAGGACGACAAAGCGCACCGCGGCACGGTCGATCGACTCGCGGTCGGGCTTGTCCGACGCCGTTACCCCATTGCGGCCCCCTCCAGAAAGGGTCTGTCGGTGTGATCGACGCCGGCATCGCAATGCCGGCGGTGCCGGGCGCTCGGCTGGCAAAGGTCGTATTCGAGCAGCCTCGGTAGACCGGTCATCGCAAGCTCCTCCATGGCTGTCTGCCACAGCGCGCGCGTGACGTCCGGACTTGGGGGATGTCGGGTAGAAAATCACTCCCACCGCCGGTTTTCACGCGGTAGGAGTCATCAGCCTTGCGGCGGTTTCGGGGGCACTCCATCCCCGTCGAGGACGGAGCGGTACATATGCCTCGGGCCCGGAACAAGCAAGCGGAGCCCGCTCCACGATGTATTGACGGGGACGGCATCAAGCCTAATATCGCTGGTGAGTTGGCGATGGAGTTCGCCCAAACCGCCCTGATGGGCTGATGACTCCTACCGAAGCGCCGCTTTGGTGGGAGTTTTCATATGTCCTTCATCGGTCACACCGGTCCGCCGAGCATCTTGTTCGATGCGGACGAGGACCGTCTCAGCGCACAGAGCGCGGGCGTACCGCCCTTCTTCGTCGATCTGAACCTCGATCAAATCATCGACGCCGTGACGGCGAATCGGTCGGCGTACGATCTCGAGCCGTTCTTTTATCTCCCTTTGGGCCGTGTCGACTCGGTCGTATACCGGCACGAGGTCTTCCGAGACCTTGAAAATCCCTCGCTGTTCGAGCAGGTGCAGTCATTCGCACAGCGTATGCGCGACGTGCGCGTGCATCTGGCTCTGGCGGACAAGCTGCATGATCGCCTTCACAAGGAAGGCTGGTTTCTTCGTGCAGTGGAGATCTATTGCGATGCGGTCGAGCGGCTCGCGGCCGATTTGGCCGGCACGAGCCTCGAGTCGCGCGGGCTGCTGGCGTTTCGGGACTATCTGGCCGCCTACGCCGCGGATACGTACTTCACCGCGCTCATGCACGAGGCGAAACGGCTGACCGCCGATCTCGCCGAGGTAAGCTACTGTGTGCTCGTCCAAGACAGCTCATTCACGGTTCGCAACTACGAGTCGGAGCTCGATTACAGCGCAGAGATCGATGAGACGTTCAAGAAATTCCAGCAGGGAGCGGTTAAGGACTACAAGGTCAGGTATCGCCATACGCCGGAGGACATGAACCACATCGAGGCCAAAATCCTCGAGTTCGTCGCTCAGCTGAATCCAGACCTGTTCTCCCGCCTGCTCGACTACCGTGCGCGACATGCCAATTTCATCGATGAGACCATCATCAGGTTCGATCGCGAGGTCCACTTCTATATTGCGTATCTGGAACATATCGCACGATTTAAGGGGGCAGGCTTGCAGTTCTGCTACCCGCAGGTATCTGCAAAATCGCGAGCGGTGCGGGTCTGCGAGGCCTTCGACCTCGCATTGGCGCAGAAGCTGATGGCCGAGAATTCGTTGATCGTCTGCAACGATTTCTCCTTGCAAGGCGAAGAGCGAATCATCATCGTCACGGGCCCAAACCAAGGCGGCAAGACGACCTTTGCCCGCATGTTCGGGCAGTTGCACTATCTTGCGAGCCTCGGGTGTCCGGTACCCGGCCACGAAGCGCGTCTGTTTCTCTTCGACCAACTATTCACCCACTTCGAACGCGAGGAGAAGGTCGAGAATCTGCGGGGAAAGCTGGAGGACGACCTGGTGAGAGTGCGCGCCATTCTACAGCGGGCGTCGCCACGATCCATCATCGTGATGAACGAGGTCTTCACCTCGACGACCGTTCAGGACGAGCTGTTCTTGAGCCGGAAGGTCATCGAGCGGCTCGACGACATGGACCTGCTCTGCGTTTGGGTAACGTTCCTGGACGAGCTGGCGGCGTTCGGCGAGAAGACGGTCTCCATGGTCAGCACGATCGTCCCCGACAATCCGATGCTGAGGACCTTCAAGATCGTGCGGCGTCCCGCCGATGGACTCGCATATGCCATCGCTGTCGCGGAGAAGTACCAGCTCACCTATGATCGGATCGGGGAGCGCATCAAATCATGAAGGCGTTCCTCATGTACCCAGATCGCGATTTCGACCGGCAGCAGTTGCTGGCGCGAAGGGAAAGGGAGTTGAATCCTAGAACGGCGGATCAAGCCCTCGACCTGCGACAGCTCCTTCCGCCGAACGAAGCGGCCCTGACGCAAGACCTCGGACTGGATATCCTGCTCGATGCAATGGCGCTCGGGGACAATTTTCTGTTCGAAGTGGCGAAGGTCGCCGTGCTGTCCGGCGTCGACGATCCACAGGTCATCCTGTATCGCCAGCGCATCCTAAGAGACTGCCTGCAGCACGAAGCGATCGTGAGACGGCTCTATGAGATCGCGATCGAAGCGATTACGGAAGAGAGGAAGAACTACTGGAGCTCGTTCGGCCGCTATCCCGCCGGCACGCTTCACCGCGCGGTGGACGTGCTGCAAATGTTCGTGGGCAAGCTCAGGAGGCTGCGGCGAATTGCCGACGAGTACGCCGAGCATTTTCAGTCCGATGGCTTTGTCAGACTATTCGCGATGCTCAGGGCGGAGCTCGACGACGACTATTTCGCGCTGCTCGAGGATCATCTGAGGCGATTGAAATTCCGCGGCGGCGTCTTGATCAGCGCTAGGTTGGGAAAAGGCAACAAGGGCACGCACTACTTGCTTCGCAAGCCGCACGGGGACAAGCGCAATTGGATCGTTCGCCTCCTGCAAAGACCGCCGGGCTACACGTTTCAGCTTCATCCCCGCGACGAAGGCGGCGCTCGGGCCTTGTCGGAGTTGCGGGATCAGGGCGTCAATCTCGTCGCCAACGCACTCGCCCAGTCGACCGACCACATCTCGAGTTTCTTTCAAATGTTGCGGATAGAGCTCGCGTTTTATATCGGTTGTTTGAATCTACGACGGAAGCTGGTCGACCTGCAGGAGCCGACCTGCTTCCCCCTTCCTATGCCTCATGGCGAGCGTAAACTGTCATTTTCCGAGCTTTACGACTGTTGCCTTGCCCTGAGCATGAAGCGGAAGGTCGTCGGCAACGACCTGAACGCCGACGGGAAGGATCTGGTCGTCATTACAGGGGCGAACACCGGCGGCAAGTCGACGTTCATGCGCAGCCTCGGGCTTGGTCAGTTGATGATGCAGGCCGGGATGTTCGTGGCCGCCGAGACGTTCGCGGCCGAGGTTCGCGACGGCCTGTTCACTCACTATAGGCGCGAGGAAGACACCGCGATGGAGAGCGGTAAACTTGATGAAGAGCTCAGCCGAATGAGCGAAATCGTGGACAGGCTGTCGCCGAGGTCGATGATGCTGTTCAACGAGTCGTTTGCGGCGACAAACGAAAGAGAGGGCTCGGAGATTGCGACGCAGATAACGAAAGCCCTGCTCGAATGCGGCGTCAAAGTATTGTTTGTGACGCACCTGCATGAATTTGCGCGCGGGCTCTATGACGACAAAACGCCGAATGCGGCTTTCCTGCGGGCTGAACGGTTGCCCGACGCGACGCGCACCTTCCGGCTGATCGAAGGGGAGCCGTTGCAGACGAGCTATGGGAACGATCTGTACGATGCCGTGTTTGGAGCGGAGCACCCGCCCCCGGTCGAAAAAAGACGGCTTTCGGTGGCCGGGTAGCGTCGATCCGAGAGACGACAACGATCAGGCGCGAAGGCCGTCGAGGTGACGTGTTTCGTTGGTCCGGATAACCTGGACACGTCCGCCGAGCGCATCGATCTCGTTGATGCAGCAGGGATCTTGCGCAAGCCGCCAATAGGCGGACAGGGGCTGGTCGAGCAGCTGAAGGAGGAGAGCGCGATTGACGCTGTCGTGGCCGACCAGCACGACCGTGTCATCAACGTGCCGATCGAGGACGAAGCGGAGGGCGTCTGCCGACCGAGCCACCAAGTCTTGAAGCGACTCGCCATTCGGAAATCGGACGAGATGCGGGGTGGCAAACCACGCGGCGAAAAGTCGCGGGTCGGCCTCATTCATCTCGTCATAGCGCCTCGATTGCCAGGCGCCGTAGTCGATGTCGCTGAGATGGTCGATGACCTGGGTCTCGACATCGCATGCTTTCGCAATTGCATCGCCGGTTTCGACGCATCGCCGCATGGGGCTGGTATAGACCTTCAGCGGCCGCCACGCGGATGCAATGCGTTTCGCTGCGGCTCGTGCTTGTACAGCTCCCCGAGCGGTCAAGGGCAAGTCCGCGCGACCGCGAAACCGCTCCGGATCGATGCCCTCGACATGGCCGTGGCGGATCAACAGAATCTTGGTCAAATCGTGATCCTCGGTTCTATGCACCGGCCCGCTGGAGGGCAGGTGCCGTGGACTCCTGCATCATCGCGTTCTCGACGGTGACCTCGAGCCGCGACGTTTTCTGCCCGGCCGAGGCCCAGTTCGAATGCGCGGAGCCCGAAGGGCCGTCGAGACCAGGCGCTCCGACAGCGACGAAAGGTTTATGGGCAAGAGCGCCCTCGCCGCAATGTCCCGCTCTGCGAACACCGAGAGAGCTTCATGCGGAGAGAGCAGCTTCGGGGGCCCGAACGCCGTCAGCGTGCCGCCCGAGAAGTCGATTCGAAGGTCGAGAAACACGCCCCGCACGGTAATCGGCAAGTCACCGGCGACCTCGACGCTGATGGGCGCGCCGAGACCCGAGCGCCGCTCGGCATAGGCGCGAGTGTAATCTCGATAGAGGACACGGCGGTACCGGATGATCTCGGCAAGTATTGCGTCGGGGACGACGTGGTAAACGCGCAACGTCAGCGCCAGCGCGACTTCCATCAGGTGACAATATGAGTAGTTGGCAAGACCGCGCCGGGCGAATCCTATTTTCCCGCGCTCGAAGGGCACCCCGAGCTTCCGTAGTGACTTGATGTATTCGGAGAAAGTACTGTTGCTTGCACCGCCTTGAAAGCCGAGCCGCGCGAGAACCCAGAGCGCCTCGCCATGATGCAGTTCGAGGTTGGGCAACGACCGGGGCAACTCTTCACGTGGTGACTGGAGACGGGGTCCCGTGGTCGAGGCTGTCATGGATGCCTCCGATTGAGCACCCGAATCGGATGTCGAGGACATCGCCCCCCGAGGACGAGATTAACGGCAGCGGTTCGAGAATTCATCAGCGCAGCTCGGCAAGAGCTGCCCAGGCAACTTTCCGGCTCACGGGTTCGACTGCCATCGGGCCCCCGAGGGATCAGAAATCTTGCGGATTGATCGAACTGGCGGGTTCGGCTACGTTTGACGACGTGAGGCGGCAGGCACAGATAACCTGCCGCATCTGGCGATGGGGTCCGCCGTAACCGCCGTAATCGGCTGATGACTCCTACGGTTGCTCCGCGCGGTCATGGCGCGCGGTGGAGGCGTAGGATAGTGGTCAGCAGGGAGGCGGGCACGAGGCGCGCCCTTCCAACTCCCGAAAGCGCTATCCGCGTCACGGCCTCCGCCGCCGTTGTCTGCCGAGCAGCCTTGAGACCGAGGCTGTAAGACCGACAATGCTCGAACGGATCGCCTACAATCTGCTTCAAGTCCTCGTCGTCGTGGCCTTCGCCCCCCTGGTGGAGGGCGTGGTGGTCCGGCTCAAGGAAATCCTGCAATCGAAACGCGGGCCAAGTATCTTCCAGCCCTATCGCGACATCTGGAAGCTTCTGCACAAGGATGAAATCGTTTCCGACTACAGTTCCTGGGTCTTCCGCGCCGCTCCGTACGTGGCGTTTGCTGCCCCGATTTTTGTCGCCCTGCTGATCCCTGTTCTGACTCGATATCCGCTGTTTTTCGCCTTCATGGGCGACATGCTGGGCGGCGGTTTCGTTCTCGCCCTTGGCGGCTTCGTGACGACGCTTGCCGCCGTGGACACGGCCAATCCGTACGGTCCGATGGGCGCGAGCCGGACCCGCATGGTGGGCTTTCTCGCCGAACCCGTTTTCATCGTCGTCTTCCTCACCGTGTCTTTCGTGGCCGGGTCCACGATCCCGTACATCGTCCAGACTCGATGGGTGACCCCGATCGCGAATTTTTTCGCGCCGTCACACGTCCTTCTGATGATCGCGTTCCTCATGCTGATCCTTGCCGAGGACGGCCGCATCCCGGTTGACAGTCCCTCGGGCCAATTCGAGTTGGCGATGATCGATCGGTCGAAATCGCTGGAATATTCGGGACGCGGGGCTGCGCTGATGAAATGGGCGGGCGCCATGAAGTTCTTTGTCCTGATCTGCATCTTTCTCAATGTCCTCGTTGTGCCCTGGGGGCTTGCGCCGGAGGAAAGTGGCGCCGGCGGCGTGTTGCTTGCTGTTCCGCTCGTTCTCCTCAAGGTTTTCGTCTTCGCGCTCGTCCTCGTCTACATCGAATCTTCGCTCGCGAAGCTACGTCTGTTTCGCATCACCGAGTTCCTCGGAGCTGCATTCGTCATATCGGTGGTCGCAATGATCACTCGTTTGTCGGAAATCTAGGAGGAACGATGAACAGCTCGCCGTTTCCCGTCATTGCCGCCCTCGACGCGCTGACCGGTGCACTCTTCCTCTTGACGGCGCTGGGGGTGGTGGCGACTCGTCAGGTCCTGGCCTCGCTGCAGCTCTTCATCTTGCAATCGCTGCTGCTGACGCTGTCGGCGGTCCTCCTCGGCATTGCGCTCGGGTCGGTTCACCTGTTCGCGGTGGCCGGCATAACCATCGCGACCAAGACGCTGCTGATCCCGTGGTTGCTCCGACGCACGGTCAGCGCCGAAGTCTACCGAACGCGGGAAATTGAAAGAGTTCTCAACATTCCGAGCTCGTTGCTGCTGTCGGCCGTGCTCATCGTTCTGGCCTATGTCGTCGCCAGTCCCATTCTGGCCGCGGCCGAAGTGCCGTTCGCAGCGACCAACCTGCCGCTCGGCATCGCGGCGATCTTCCTCGGCGCCTTTACGATCACCGTCAGGCGCGAGGCCGTGCCGCAGCTACTCGGCCTATTGGCGGTCGAGAATGGCGTGTTCTTCGCCGGTGTCGCGATCGTTCCGAACCTTCCGGTAATCGCGGAGCTTGCGGCTGCGGTGGACGTTCCGGTGGTGGTTCTGGTGGTTGGATTACTGACGCGACGCATCCACCGGCGCCTGGGCACCACGGCGGTCGGACAGCTGTCGGCGTTGCGTGAACATTGAGGCGGCAGATGGAGCTCACTGCCATCCTGGTCATTCCGGCGCTGGCGAGCGCTCTTTCCTTGTCGCCGCCTGGACGGCGCCATACATCGCTCATGACGCTTGTCGCGGCCGCGGCCGTTCTCGTGCTGGCGCCGAGCGTGGCGTTGCAGGCGGCCGACTCCGGCCGCATCGACGCATTGAATGGATGGCTGAGCTGCGACGGCCTGGGGGCGCTGGTGCTGGTGCTGGTGGCACTGGTCGGATTTACCGCGGCGCTGTTTTCCTGGGGCTACATCGCCAACCGACCCGGACACGCCGAGCCAGACGTGCAGCGCTACTACTGCCTGTTCAATCTGTTCGTCCTGTCCATGCTCGCTATTCCACTGCTGGCGAATGTCGCCCTGATGTGGATTGCGGTCGAGCTGACGACACTGCTCTCGGCATTCCTCGTCGGTTACGAGGATACGCCAGAGGCGCTGGAGGCGGCCTGGAAATACGTCGTCCTCACCACGCTTGGCGCCGTCTTGGCATTGCTGGGTTTTCTCATCCTCTATTGGGGTTCGCGGATCGCCGGCCTCCAGCCTTTCACCTGGCTTGGACTCGTGGATGCAGCGCCGCACATGCCGCCTGCCCTGCTGTGGCCCGCCTTCCTGCTGATTCTCGTCGGCTTCGGAACCAAGGTCGGGCTTGTCCCGATGCACACGTGGTTGCCTGATGCGCACAGCCAGGCGCCGGCTTCGATCTGCGCGCTCCTCTCGGGCGTCGAGACGACCACCGCGCTCTACGTCATTCTACGGCTGTTTCCCGTCATTGGCGGCGTTCAGGGCCTCGATGCCAGGCCGTGGTTCATCGGATTTGGGCTGCTGTCGGTCGGCATCGCCACGCTGCTCTTGATCTACGTCCGCGATTTCAAGCGCATGTTCGCGTTTTCGACGGTCGAGCACATGGGAATTATTCTGGTTGCTGCCGGTCTTGGTGGCGCCGAAGCGCATCTCGGTGCCGCCTACCAGATGACCGGCCACGCCATCGCGAAATCCTTTTGCTTCTTCGCGGCCGGCATGATCGCGATGGCAATCGGCACCCAGGACATCGCGGGCGTCCGCGGCCTCATTCGCTCGTCGCCGGTGGCTGCGCTCGCCTTGGTCGCCGGTGGCTTCGCCATCGCGGGGGCGCCGCCCTTTGCAATCTTCGTGAGCGAATTGGTGATCCTGAAAGCGGGACTTGCCAGTGGCCAATACGCCGTGGTCGCCGTGCTGGCCTTCTTTGTCGTGGTCGCCTTCTGCGCGGTCATGTTCCACGTCAACCGCATGGCGTTCGGCACGCCCGACAGCGGCGCGACGGCGCTTGCCATTCCGGCATCCTGCACGGCGACGCTCGCCCTTGCCGCGATTCCCTTGCTCGTGATCGGAATTTACGTCCCGACACCGCTGCAAGACCTCCTGCGAGCAGCCGCCGCGGCCATGGGTGGCTAGGAGAAATTGAAATGGCAATGCTCGATCAAATCGGCAAACCCGCGGCGCGATCCGAAGGCTTCCCCGAGCTGTGTCGGCGTGTGTGGAACCGGCCGGTCTCGGTCATCCATGCCGGCAAGCCGCCGGTCTGTCGACTCGAATGCGAGCCGCATGAGCTCACGCAAGTCTGGCAATGGCTGATCCAGGATCTGGATTTTGCGTTCGCGACGCTGGTTGTGGAGGAAGAGCCGAGCGGCGGGTGGTCGCTGGCCTATGTGTTCTATCGACGGGATGCGCCGTGGGTTTGCGTCGAGCTTCAGCTCCCCCCGGAGACCAGCGTGATGCCGTCTGTTGTCGGACTGACGCAGGGACCGTCAGCGGACTGGCACGAGCGTGAAGCGGAGGATTTGTTCGGCATCGCGTTTGAAGGCCATCCGCGGCTTGGTGAGTTCATCCTGCATGAGGACTGGCCTGAAGGCGTGAACCCCATGCGCCGCACTTTCGATCCGCGGCAACCGCCGGTTCATCGTGATCCAGACGCGAAATGGCAACCGCCGACAGTGGTGGAGGCGCCCGGCGCCTTCGCAATGCCGATCGGTCCGGTATTTTCCGACTTCGCGGAATCGGCCCATTTCCTGCTCGAGACCGTGGGCGAGGACGTGATCCGCACGATCCCGCGCCTGTTCTACAAATATCGCGGCGTCGAGAAGATTGCCGAGGGAGCGCCAGTCGATCGTGTCGTGCTTCTCGCCGAACGGTTCTCGGGTACGGCCGCCTTCGCGCACGGACTGGCTTTTTGCCAAGCCGTCGAGTCGATCTGCGGAATCGAAGTGCCGCCGCGCGCACGAGCGCTCCGCACCATGTTTGCCGAACTCGAACGGCTGCGACACCACGCAGCCGCGATCACCGGAATTTGCAACTCGACGGCATTGGCGGTCGCGACCAGCCAGGCGGCGCTGATCGAGGAAACCCTGCTTCGACTGACCTGCGAGGTCGCGCAACATCGCTATCTCTTCGGCGCGGTCAAAGCGGGCGGGCTTGACTGCGATGTCGCCGATCACGCCCGCGAGCACGTTGCGAGAGCAATCGAAAGCGTCGCGCGGAAGCTGCATGAGCTGCACGAGATGCTGCGCTATTCCAGCAGCTTTCTCGATCGGCTTGAAGAAGTCGGAATCGTGAGGACCGAAGACGCGCTCTCCTACGGCCTCGTCGGCCCCGTCGCGCGCGCTTGCGGGATCGAACGTGATCTGCGAAAGCTTTTTCCGTACGCGCAATACGATGCGGTCGACTTTGCGGTTCCGGTCGAACGGGAGGGTGACGGCTATGCCCGGCTCCGCATCCTCTTCCGCGAAGCGGACCAATCGACTTCGATCATACGCCAAATCCTGTCTGTGCTCCCGGAAGGGTCGGTGTGCGTCGGCGATATCGCTTGGCGGGCCGGCGCTGCACTGAGCGCGGTCGAGGCGCCGCTGGGCGCCGCTTTCCATTGGTTGAGAATTCGCGACGACGGCACCGTCGCGCGCTACCGACTTACCCCGCCCTCGTTCACGAATTGGCACGGCTTCCGCCTCGCGGCGGAGAACTTCGCCTTCCAGGATTTTCCGATCATTCTCGCAAGCTTTGGTCTGTCGAACGCCGAGTGCGATCGGTAGGGGCGCGCCATGGCCAACTGGGTGCTCAAAGGTCTACGCACGGGAATAAAAACGACCGGCTATCCGCGACAAGCTGAAACGGCGCCGGGGACCACGCCCGGTCGCCCCTGCGGAACCGTGTTGGATTCCGCGGCCAAGACCGAGAGCCTGGTCGAGCGATGCCCGACCGGAGCGATCACGCGACAAGACGGCGGGGTCGCGATCGATGTGCGCCGGTGCATCCATTGCGCACGATGCCGCCGTGGTAGCGACGAAGCGGTCGTACCGTGGGACGTCGGCTACGAATGGGCCACTCACCATTCGGACGCTGTCGATGCGGCACACGCCTTGGAAAAAGCATTCAGCCGGTCCCTGCACATTCGTTTCGTCGATGCGGGCGCTTGCGGCGCATGCGTCAGCGAGGCGCGGCAGTTGAACAACCCCTATTACAACATGCACCGCCTCGGCTTCTTCATGACGCCAACGCCGCGCAACGCCGACATTCTCCTGGTCTCGGGCCCGGTGTCCGACGCGATGCGATATCCGCTGCGCAAGGCCTACGACGCCATGCCGGAGCCGAAGCGCGTGGTGGCCATCGGCGCCTGTGCCATTTTCGGCGGCATCTTCGGATCGAATTTTGCGGCTGCGGGCGGCGCCTCCGAGATCGTGCCGGTCGATGTCGTCGTCCCGGGATGCCCGCCGCCGCCGCTGGCGATCCTTCACGGTCTTCTGCTCGCGGTCAAACGTAAGCCGCCCTCGAATCCGGTGTCTGCCGCGACCGCGCCGACCGGGGAGCCGGCATGAGCATGGCCGCCCAGCTCTTCGCTGTGTTCTTTCTCCTCTGCGCAGTTGGCGCGGGGGCAGCGCTCGTCGTCCCGGACCGATGGAATTCGCTCGTTCTAGCGGCCATCGGGTCATTGGCGGCGCTCGTCCTCCTGGCGGTGGGCGCGCTTGCGCTCGTGGGGGATGTCTCCTTCCAAGCCGAGCTGTGGCCGGTCCTTTCGCTGGGAACGATGAAGCTCTCGGTCGACCGGCTGTCCGCGTTATTCCTGTTCGTGACCGGACTGGTGTTCCTGCCGGTGTCGATCTTTTCGGGCGGCTATCTCGTCAAATATCGATCGCATTACAGTCTGCGGTACTTCGGCCTCCTCTATCACGCTCTGTTTGCGTCGATCGTGCTGATCCTGATCGCCGACGACGCGATCTCGTTTCTGATCTCCTGGGAGCTGATGTCGGTCGTCAGCTATCTCCTGGTCAATTTCGAATACCAGCGACAGGAGAGCTCGCACGCCGGATACGTGATGCTGGCGATGGGCGAAGCGGGGACCATCGCGGTCGTGGTCGCATTTTTCCTCATCGCCCGCGCCGACGGCGTGCTGGACTTCGAGGCGCTGCGATCCGCCGCTCCGTCGGCGAGCGGCGAGGTCGGTTGGGCCGTTTTCCTGCTGTCGTTCTTCGGCTTTGCGGTCAAGGCCGGGCTGGTGCCGGTGAACAGCTGGCTGCCGCTCGCGCATCCGGTCGCCCCGACCAACGTCTCCGCTCTGCTCTCGGCCGTGATTGTGAACCTCGGCATCTACGGCATCGCGCGTTTCAACCTGGACCTGCATCCTGTAAGCGGGAGCGGCCCTGGCCTGATTGTGCTCGTCGTCGGCAGCCTCTCCGCGCTGATCGGGATTCTTTATGCGACGGTCCAAGCGGAGATGAAGCGCCTGCTCGCCCACAGCACGATCGAAAACATGGGGATTGTCGCTGCAGGACTGGGGGCCGCCATGATATTTTTGGCAAACGGCCATCCGGTTGTTGCAGGCATCGCGCTCATTGCAGCGCTTTACCACTTGGCCAACCATTCGGTGTACAAGGCACTGCTTTTCCTCGGAACCGGCGCAGTCGAGGCAGGCGCAGGAACCCGCGACCTCGATCGCCTCGGTGGCATCGCGCGCGCAATGCCATGGACAAGCGCGCTGTTTCTCGTCGGCGTCTTGTCGATATCGGCGTTGCCGCCGCTGAACGGCTTCGTGAGCGAATGGCTGACGCTGCAGACGATTCTACGCTCGGCGGTGTTGTCCTCCACGGCCATCAAGGTGGTTTTCGCAATCTGTGGCGCTCTGCTGGCGCTGACGGCGGGGCTTGCCGTTACCTGCTTCGCCAAGGTCTTCGCCATGGGTTTCCTCGGCATGCCCCGGTCGGACGGCGCCGGCCGCGCCACCGAGGCGCATTGGGGCACTCGGATTCCGCTCGCGCTGCTCGCGGCATCGTGCATCCTGCTCGGCATCCTGCCGACCTATACGATCCCCGTCATTGATCGGGCGGTCTCGCCGCTCACGCACCAAAGCGCCACCGCGGCTCTGGTCCCACCCTTTTTCAGCCCGACTCTCCAGCAGCAAGAGAGACTACCCGAGAAATTCGTGGCGGAATTTCACGATCTCGGCGCCCAGGTCGGCGGCGACGTGCTGCCGGGGCGCGGCCTCGTCGTTCTTCATCGCGGCGGGGAACAAAATCCCGTCGTGTTCGCGATGTCGACGTCCTACATGCTCGTCGGCCTGACGGCGATTCTCGCTCTCGTCTTCATCGTGTTCCGATTGCTGTCCCGCCGCCGAGCGGTGACGCGTGGCCCGGCTTGGGATGGCGGCCTGCGCCACCTATGGCCCGGGATAACCTATACCGCCACGGGATTCTCGAATCCGGTGCGGGTCATATTCGAGGCCATCCTCCAGCCGGCGGCAGGCGAAGACAGCGTGGAAGCTGTTGCGCAACACTTTCGCACGGCCATTCGCCGGAACCATGCAGAGATTCACATTGTAGATCGGCTCGTGCTCGATCCTTCCATCTCGTCCATGCGGTGGCTCGCGAGCAGAGCGCGAAAGATGCATGTCGGCCATGTCAACGCCTACGCCGCCTATGTCTTGTTGACGCTGCTCCTCGTGCTCGTGATCGGCGCGGGAGTTTTCTGACTCCTTGCGAACGGAGCCGGCTTCGGTTGGTGGCTGTAGGGGCACTTGTGGGAGGGAGACTGTTCGGCGTTCGCTGCAACGTCGATGAGGCCGCCATCGCCGACGGTCGATGAACGCGCGGTGTTCATCATGAGCTGATGCGAGAGTCGATTTATTGGTCCAGAAAGAAGAGGCCGGTGCGGACCGGCCCTCGCCGGGTAGGAGCCGATCATGGAGACTCGTTCAACCATCAAGAGCGGAGATCATCGATTCAATGAGCAATTACATCTGGATCGCAATCGGCAGCGCGCTGGGCGGGACGGCGCGCTATTGGTGTTCCGGCATAGTGGCTCGATTGGTCGGCGAGACCTTTCCGTGGGGGACTTTCGTCGTCAATGTCGTGGGCTCGTTCATCATCGGTTTCTTCGCGACGCTGACGGGGCCGGACGGCCGGGTTTTCGTCGGCACGGCTGCGCGGCAGTTCGTCATGCTGGGCTTGTGTGGCGGCTACACGACCTTTTCGTCGTTCAGTCTGCAGACGCTCAACCTGATGAGCGACGGGGAGTGGTTTCGAGCCGGAGCCAATGTCGGAATATCCGTCCTGTGTTGCCTGATCGCAGTCTGGGCGGGACATCTTATCGCAGCCAGCCTTAATTCGATGAAGTGGATATGACCATGCAGATTCCGCGCGACGCAGTTCTGCTCCGCATCTTTTTCGGCGAGGACGACAAGTCCGGGCACTTGCCTCTTCACGAAGCCATTGTGCTCAAAGCCCGGGAAATGCACCTCGGCGGCGCCACGGTGCTGCGAGGGCACGTCGGCTTTGGACATTCGGCGCTCATTCACACCACGAAGATCTTGCGTCTCTCTCAGGACTTGCCGATTGTGGTCGAGATTGTAGATTCCAAGGAAAAGATCGATGCGTTTCTTCCCGTGTTGGACACCATGATGTCGAGCGGTTTGGTGACGATCGAGAAGGTTCAAGTCCTTCAATATGGGACGACGATGAAGCTGGAATGATCGAGTTTGACGCAGGTAGAAAGGGGGAGTTCCAGTGACGAAGCTTAACAGGCGTTCCCGGCTCATCACCGCAGGCGTCGAACGTTCACCCAACCGTGCGATGTTGCGCGCCGTGGGCTTCACGGACGGAGACTTTGAAAAGCCGATCGTCGGAGTGGCGAACGGTCACTCTACCATGAACCCCTGTAATGCCGGCATCCAGACGCTGGTCGATCGCGCGGTAGCGGCCCTCACGGAAGCTGGTGCGATGCCGCAGGTCTTCGGTTTTCCGACGGTGACTGACGGCATCGGCATGGGCACCGAAGGGATGAAGTATTCGCTGGTGTCGCGCGAAGTCATTGCCGACGCCATCGAAGTCGCGGTGGACGGCCAGCGCATGGACGGTGTCGTTGCGGTCGGCGGCTGCGATAAGAACATGCCGGGAAGCATGATGGCGATGGCCCGCATGAATGTGCCGGGAATCTTCGTGTACGCGGGCACCATCAAGCCGGGCTTCTGGAAAGGACACAAGCTTACCATCGTCAGTCCCTTCGAAGCGGTGGGGGCGTTCACCGCCGGCAAGATGTCGAAGGAGGACTTCGAAGGCATCGAGAGGAACGCCTGCCCGTCGGTAGGCGCATGTGGCGGCCAGTACACCGCCAACACGATGTCGTCCTCGTTCGAAGCGCTCGGTATGAGCCTGCTCGGCTCATCGCAGATGGCATCCCCCGACCCCGAAAAGGCGGACTCCGCGGCCGAGTCCGCGCGCGTGCTGGTCGAGGCGGTTCGCAACGATCTCAAGCCGCGCGACATCATCACCAGGAAATCGATTGAGAACGCGGTCGCGCTGGTCATGGCAACCGGCGGCTCGACCAATGCGGTGCTGCATTATCTCGCCATCGCCAGTGCCGCCGGCGTGAAATGGACAATCGACGACTTCGAGCGCGTGCGGCGCAAAGTGCCGGTGCTGTGTAATCTGAAGCCCTCGGGGCCGTATGTGGCGACGGATTTTCATGCGGCCGGCGGGGTACCGCAAGTGCTCAAGATATTGCTCGTGAACGGCGTCCTGCACGCTGATTGCATGACCATTCACGGCAGGACCATGGCCGAGATGCTGCGCGACGTTCCGGCGGAGCCACGGAGGGATCAAGACGTGATCCATCCCTGGTCCGATCCGGTGTACAAGCAGGGGCATCTCGCCATTCTAAAGGGCAATCTTTCCCCCGAAGGCTGTGTCGCCAAGATCACCGGGTTGAAACAGACCTCGATCACCGGTCCGGCCCGCGTGTTCGATTCCGAGCCGGAATGCCTGAAAGCGATCCTGGCCAGAAAGATAAAAGCGGGCGACGTCATCGTCATTCGCTACGAAGGTCCGAAGGGCGGACCCGGCATGCAAGAGATGCTGGCGCCGACTTCCGCGCTGGTCGGACAGGGACTCGGCGCATCAGTCGGCCTCCTCACCGATGGGCGCTTTTCCGGCGGGACGTGGGGCATGGTCGTCGGTCACGTCGCACCGGAAGCCTATGAGGGAGGTGTGATCGCACTGGTGAAGGAAGGTGATTCCATTACGATCGACGCCAAGAAGCGGCTCATCCAGCTCAACGTCCCGGCGAAGGAGTTGGCGCGTCGGACGAAGCTCTGGAAAGCTCCCAAGCCTCGCTACACCACTGGCGTGCTGGCGAAGTATATCAAGCTCGTATCAACCGCCAGCCGTGGGGCGATTACCGACTGACGGCGGCACGATCGCTCCCGGCCCATCATACCTCGCGCCGAGGCGGGTATAGAGGGCGGGGTCAGCATGCTCTATGCGGAAACTACGGCTCCGCAATGCTTGGGGGTACGGCAAAGAAGCCCTGAGTTTTGATCTTGCCCTCTCCCGCGAGGACCCGCGCGGAGAGGGCAAATGCGGCATGCGCGCCCGAGAAGGACCGTCCGCAGTACATGCGATTGCCCCGGTGTCAGAGCTTGGAGAGATCGATCTTGTCGTATATTTCCTGCTTGTAGGCGGCGGCCATCGCGTTCATGTCGGTCTTGAGCTTTGCGTCCTTCGCCCGCTTCTCCCACTTGTCGAGATTCTTCAGGAAGGTCGCGAAGATCTCCTGGGCGTTGGTCACGCCGAGCTTTTCCTGGTCGAGCTGCGGGATGAGCACCTTCTCCTTGGCCTGGAAGCTCTGCAGCAGGTCGTGGAAATCCTTGCCGCCCTCGTGGAAGACGACGTGCTTCTCCTTGATCGCCTTTTCCTTGATGAGCCGGTCGGCCTCGACGTTCACGAGATAGACCATGCGGGCGAGATGCATGGGGACGGCGTCGATCGCGACCTTCTTCTCCACCGGCGACATCGCGTCCCAGGCCTGGCGGCCGTACACGATCGAGCTGATGGTGCGCGGGCTGCCGAGCGGCGTCTCCAGCATGTACTTGGCCACGTCCCAGTAGCCGAAGTTCTTCAGCCAGGTGACGACGCCGTGCACGCAATCGACCGTGCCGCGCTCGAGCGCGGTGGTGGCGTCGGGCGGGCTCATGACCACCGGGACCGCGCCCATCTCCGCGATCAGCCGCGTGGTCGCGCCGACGGCGCGAACCTTGAGCCCCTTCACGTCGGCGACGGTCTTGACCTCGTTGCGGCAGATCAGGCCCTTGTTGTTGTTGCCGAACGAGGCGAGGTACACCGCCTTGTTGGCGCGGAAGTCGCCGAGGCAGCTCGGGCAATCGAGCAGCAGGGTCTCGTTGGCCGCGCCGGTGATGGCGGCGGGGTCGGTGCCGAATACCTCCGTGTCGTAGATGACGTTGACGTGCTTGAGCTCCTTGCGGGTGAAGGTCGGCACGATGAAGCCGGCGTCGATGGTGCCGTCGCGCAGCGCCGCGAGCGTGTTGTAGAGGCTGACGACCTGGCCGCCGGCCAGAACCTTGAGCGTGAGGGCGCCGTCCGATGCCTTGGCGACGTCCTCCGCATAGGTCTTCATTCCGATGTTCATCTGATCGGACTTTGCCGGAATTCCCGAGCCGTAGATGAGCTCCTTGCCCGATGCTCCACCGGCACTTGCGAGGATCGCTGCCGCCGCGCTTGCGAGCAGGCAGTAGGCCACTGTCCTTGGCATGCGTACCTCCGTTGCGGAACGCTGTTGCTGTTTCCTCCGAATTCCTTCGATCGGTTTCGGTTGGCGGCGGCTCCCGGCGCGCGCCATGCGACGCGCCGATGCCGTTACGCCTGAAACTCTAGGGCACCAGCAAACGGCGTACAGTGGACCAATGCGCGCAGACGACCGGGCACCGGCCCGGACGACGCACGCCCGGGCCGCGGCCGGCGCGAGCGGCGGGGGCCTTTGCGGCTGTCGACGCGTTCGGCCGGCGCCGCATGCACGCTTGGGAGCCTCCGGCACGCAGTCGTACCGACGCCGTCGACTACTGTCCGCCTACGCTATTGACTACGTCTCGCATTTGTGCTACGAATCGCAAATCCCCGCTCCTGAGGGGCGTCTTCTAGAGACGATCCTGAAGGCGGAGCGGGGAGTGGCGTCCTGCGGCCGCGGCTCGTAACCGCCGGCCCCGGGAGGTCCGG
>JBAUOM010000242.1:0-6975 GCA_049579765.1 Xanthobacteraceae bacterium | reverse complement strand
CGCTATGGCTTCGGCGGCGGACAATTCTTGGCGCGCGCGGTCGCCTCGACCACCTTGAGCTCTTCCTTCGCCGAGACGTAATCGGCTTGATAGGCGAGGACGTTGACGACCGCGCCGCCGGTGCTCTGGGAGGCCTTGTCCATCAGCAGCTTCAATTCCTGCTCGCGGGCGGTCCAACTCGCCCGCTGCGCGGCGATCTGATCGCAGGTGTAGAACTCGTACTTTCCGGGATCGGCGAAGACGGTGAGCGGGCCCAGCCCCGCCGAGGAACATGCCGACAGTAGTCCGGCGGCAAGGACACCGCCGACGCCGCGCGCAAACACTGCCCTCATGCCGGGCCGCTGATGAGCCATCCTGTCCTGCACCCGCGGGCACAACTCCGATGCCAGACCGCTCGCACGCAGACGGCAAAATATTTCATGTTGCAAGGCCGCGTCTATGGCGCCGGAATGCGCCCTAATCGTGGTGCCCAGATCCCGCGCGCGGACCGGCCGGGGCGGTTTCCGATTCCAACGCGTCGCAAACCGCTCTAATCTGCCTGTCGAGGAAACCACGTCGGGCGCCGCCGCACGGCGCGGGGAGGCAGCATGCCGAAACTTTCCAACGTGCCGTCGGTGCGCCAGCGGGTAAGCGCGGACGAGTGGCAGGCGCGGGTCGAGCTTGCCGCCGCCTACCGGCTGGTCGCGCATTACGGCTGGACCCACCTCATCAACAATCACATCTCGCTGCGGGTGCCGGGCAGCGAGGACCAGTTCCTCATCAACCCCTACGGCCTGCTCTACGAGCAGATCACCGCCTCGAGCCTGGTGAAGATCGATGTCGACGGCAACCTTCTCGACGAGACGCCCTACGAGGTGAACCGCGCCGGCTTCGTCATCCACAGCGCGATCCACATGGCCCGCAAGGACCTGCACGCGATCATCCACACCCACACGGCGGCGGGGCAAGCGCTCTCGGCGCTCGACTGCGGGCTATTGCCGCTCAACCAGAGCGCCATGCGCTTCTACAAGCGTGTCGGCTATCACGACTTCGAGGGCGTGGCGAACGATCTCGACGAACGCGCACGCATCGTCGCCGACCTCGGCGAGCACAAATGCCTCGTCCTCAAGCATCACGGCCTGCTCACCGCCGGGGTCAATATCGGCGAGGCCTTCAACCTGATGTACTACCTGGAGAAGACCTGCGAGACGCAGATGATGGTGCTCGCCTCGAGAGAGCCCTACAGCCTGCCGAGCGAAGCCGCGTGCGAGAAGTCGGCGCGGATCTTCTGGGGCAACGGGCGGGTGCACGACCGCGACTGGCCGGCGCTGATGAAGCTCGCCGACAAGATCGACTCGTCGTTCTGCAATTGATGCGCTTGGTCGACGCGTGACCGCCAAGACCGTCTTCTACGCGAGCGTCGGGCCTGAGCTCGCGCGGTACGACGTCGACATTGCCGACGCGGCGCTTCAAAGGCGGGGCAGCGTGACGCTGCCGGCCAAGGTCCAATACGCGTGGCCGCATCCGTCGCGGCGATATCTCTACGTTGTATCGAGCAGCGGCGGACCGGGCGTCGCCGGCGACACGCATCTCGCCAGCGCGTTTCGCATCGATCCCGCCTCGGGCGCCTTGGCGCCGCACGGCGAGCCGCGGGCGCTGCCCTCGCGTCCGATCCACGCCAGCGTCGATGCGAACGGCGAATATCTCCTCACCGCCTACAACAACCCGAGCAGCGTCACCGTGCACCGCATCGAAGGCGACGGCGGCATCGGCGAGGAGGTTCGCCAGCCGGGCAAACTCGACGCCGGCGTCTACGCGCACCAGGTCCGCACCACGCCCGGAAACCTGACGGCGATCCTGGTGACGCGCGGCAACAACGCCTCGGAGGGCAAACCGGAGGACCCGGGCGCGCTCAAGGTCTTTCGCTTCAAGGATGGCGCGCTGACCAACCTCGCCTCGGTCGCGCCGGGGAGCGGACTCGGCTTCGGGCCGCGCCATCTCGATTTCCATCCGAGCGCGCCGTGGGTCTACGTCTCGATCGAGCGCCAGAACCAGCTCTATGTCTACCGGCTCAGCGCCGACGGCGCGCTCGGCCGGGACCCGCTCTTCGTCAAGGACACCCTGGCCGATTGCGTCAACGTCAAGCCCTCGCAGGGCGCGGGCCCGATCCACGTCCATCCCAACGGCCGTTTCGTCTATGTCACCAACCGCAACCAGGGCGAGGTCGAGCTCGAGGGAAAGAAGGTGTTCAACGGTGGCGAGAACAACGTCGCGGTGTTCGCCGTCGATCCCGCGACCGGCGAGCCGCGCCTGATCCAGACCATCGACGGGCACGGCATCCACCTGCGCACCTTCGGCATCGACCCGAGCGGCCGGCTGGTGGTCGCCGCCAGCATCCGGCCCCTTGCCGTGCGCGACGGCGATGCGATCAACACGCTCACCGCCGGGATCGTGCTCTATCGCATCGGCGACGACGGCCGGCTCGCCTTCACGCGCAAATACGACGTCGACACCGGCAAGCAGCAGCAGTTCTGGAGCGGAATGGTGACGCTGGCATAGCGCGCGGCGACGAGCGTGGTGGCCGCGGCCGGACTCGAACCGGCACTCCGGTTTCCCAGAAGCAGATTTTAAGTCTGCTGTGTCTACCGTTCCACCACGCGGCCGCGCGGCAAGCGTTGTAGCACCGCTTGCGCGTCCTCAAATGCCGATTTCAAGTCCAGCCGAAATCGGGGCCGCCGGAGCCGTCCGATGGCGCCGCTCAATCCTTCAGCGCGTGGCCCCAGATGCGCTCCCAGTCCTCGCCGCCGAGGTCGGTGACGCGGCCGTCGCGCTCGTGAAACTTGTTGGGGATCTGAAACATCGCCAGCATCAACCCGCCCTCGGGCGTGCAGGCGACGTGGCGGCTCCCCGGCTCGCGCCAGACGAATTCGCCGGGCTTGACCTCGAGCCCCGCGGCCGGGCCTTCCTTGTCGACCAGCTTGCCCTCGAGCACGTAGGTCTGCTCGATCTTCACATGCTCGTGGTCGGGAAGCACGGCGCCGGGCGCAAAGCGCATCAGCGCGGTGACGAGCCCGGTTTCGCGATCGAACAGCAGCGTCTTGACCTCGCAGCCGGGAAAGCGGGTCTGCTGCCAGTCCATGTTGGCGGGGCGCACGACGTGGGAATGCTGGTCGGCGGACTTCTGCGCCTTGGGGCTGACGGCATCCATGGCAAATCCTCCTGCGGTCGCGTCTTCGAGACCCGTGTTGCCCATCATAGCCGAATGCGGCTCGGCGCGCCGCTATAATTCGCCCTCGCGGATCGGCGGCTGGAAGGCAAGGCCGGTATCCCAGGGAAAATAGATCCAGGTGTCCTGCGAGACCTCGGTGATGAAGGTGTCGACCATGGGCCGTCCCATGGGCTTGGCGTAGACGGTGGCGAAATGTGCCTCGGGCAGGAGCTCGCGCACCACCTTGGCGGTCTTGCCGGTGTCGACGAGGTCGTCGACGATCAGCACGCCCTTGCCGCGCCCGCCGCCGATGGTGACGATGCTGCGCGCCACGTCCTTGAGCACCTTGAGCTCGCCCTGGGTGACGTGGTTGTAGCTCGCAACGCACACCGTCTCGATCAGCCTGATGCCGAGCTCGCGCGCGACGATCGCCGCGGGCACCAGCCCGCCGCGGCTGACGCACACGATCGCCTGGAACGGGCCGGCCCCGGCGAGCCGCCACGCGAGCGCACGGGCATCGCGGTGGAACTGGTCCCACGACACCGGAAACGCCTTCTGCGGTTGCGGCTGCGGCTCATGCAGCGGCTGCGCCATGAACTCCCTCGCCGGCGAGCGGTCCGAAGTTCGTCATTACTCGCGGCACGTTCAGATGCGAACTTCGGAATCTAAGGACCACTAATGCAGCCTGCGGGTTCTAGCGCAGATCGAGCACGAAATCGAACCGCGCCGCGAGGGCGTCGCCGGCCTCGGCCACGCGCATCGTGAGCCCGCGCCGGAACAGGCCGTCGCGCCGGTTGGCCGGTTCGCCCGGAAAATAGAGCTGGGTGGTGAGCACCGGCTCGTTCGGCGCCTGCACCTTGACGTGGTAGTGGCGGGTGCGGCCGGGATAGAGCGCGGGCACGATGGTGCGGAAGCGGTAGCGGCCGTCGGCATCGGTGTAGAGGTGGCCGCGGTAGCGGAAACCGGCATTGTCGTAGTCGCCGTGCTCGTCGGCGTGCCAGAGATCGACCAGGGCGCGCGCGACCGGCCGGCAGGAGCGCGTGAGCACCTGCCCGCCGAGCTCAAGCGGCCGCGCGCGGCTCGCAGGCTCCATGAGATCGGCGCGCTCCGGCGAACTCGGCTTGAAATACGGCCCCGCGGTCTGGCGCATGGTGGGCTCGTCGCCGTCGTGGCATTGCGGCGTCGGCGCCAGAGGCTCGGCCATGGCCTCGTCGACGATGAGCCCGGTCGCGGCGAGCGCGCCTGCGAGCAGCAGCCGACGGCGGGTGGGATCACGTTCGCTGGGCATGACGGCCTCCTCGGTCGGCGTCGTGCGTCGCCCCTCTCCTGCCGATCCTATCCGCGATCGCGTGGCCCCCATCATCACGAGCGTGTCAGCGCGCAGCCACGGCCGACCCGTCAGGCCATCCCGCCGGTGCCGACCTCAGCCGCTCGACTGCGCGCCACGCACGCGCAGGAGCATGTCCTCCACCGCGCGGGTCGCGAGCGCGAGCTTCTGGGCATCGCGGGCGCGCAGCACCACGTTGGTATTAGGCCCGTGCTGCGGATCGAAGAACGGATAGCTGCCGATCGCGACTTCGGGATTGGCCTTGGCGATCTCGCCCAGCTGGCTGCCGATATCGCCCTCGCGCGCGTCCGCGCGCACGGTCTGCGACAGCATGCGGATCCCGGTCTTGAGCTTCGGCGCCACCTCGTCGAGCATGGCCTGCATGATCGAAGGCACTCCCGCCATGACGATGACGTTGTCCATCCAGATTCCGGGCGCGCCCGACACCTTGTTGGCAACGAGATCGGCGCCCTTTGGAATGCGCGTCATGCGCATGCGCGCTTCGTTCATTTCCGTCCCGGTCGCGCGCAACCGCTCCTGCATGATTTCGAGCGCGCGCGGATCGACGTCGATCGGCACGCCGAAGGCCTTGGCGACGCAGTCGGCGGTGATGTCGTCGTGGGTCGGTCCGATGCCGCCGGTGGTGAAGACGTAGGTGTAGCGCTGCCGCAGCGTGTTGAGGGCGTCGACGATCGCCGCCTCCTCGTCGCCGACCACGCGGACCTCCCTGAGATCGATCCCGACCGCGGTCAGGTACTCGGCGATGTAACCGATATTCTTGTCCTTGGTGCGGCCGGACAGGATCTCGTCGCCGATCACCAGCAGCGCCGCGCTGACGACCGGCACAGCCGGGGATGAATCTGCATTTGCCATGATGACCCGCATGCTCCCGGCCCGAGGCGGCGGGCCATCCCTACCCTGCCATTGTAGGTTATGATGCATCAAGTCGCCCGCCGGGGCCGTCAGGTCCCGGGGTCCCGGCAAGCGCCGAGCGGATGCAAGCAAGCTCGGCGCGGAGGAGGCCCAGAAATGCCCGCACCGGCGCCGGTGCGCCCGATTGCCTATGCGGCTCCCCGGATCGTGTGCGCGCAAGGCCGCGACGGCAGCCTGCGCTGCCGTTCCACCGAAGCCTTGGCGCCGCACGATCCGAGCCTGGCGCGGCTGTTCCGCGCGGCGGTGGAGCGCAATCCGGGAGGCCTGTTCCTGGCCGAGCGCGGCGCCGATGGCGCCTGGCGCAAGCTCAATTACGAGGCGGCGCGGCGTGCCGTGGACGCACTCGCGCAGAGCCTGATCGCGCGCGGGCTCTCGGCCCACCGGCCGGTGATGATCCTGTCCGGCAACGGCATCGACCATGCGCTACTCATGCTCGCCGGCCACAGCGCCGGAATTCCGGTGGCGTCGATCTCGGTCGCCTATTCGCTGCAGAGCCAGGATCACGCCAAGCTCAAGCACATCGCCGCCCTGCTCGAGCCGGGCCTCGTCTACGTCGCCGACACCGGCCCCTTCGCCAAGGCGCTCGCCGCGCTCGATCTCGCCGACGCCGAGCTGGTCGCGAGCCGCAACGGCGCCAATATAGACCCCGTCACCGGCTTCGACGACCTGGCGCGGAGCCGGCCGGGACCGGCGGTGGAGCGCGCCGCCGCCGCCACTAGCGCCGAGACCATCGCCAAATTCCTGTTCACCTCCGGTTCCACCGGCCTACCCAAGGGGGTCATCAACACCCACGGCATGCTCACCGCCAACCAGCAGCAGCTCGCGCAGATCTGGCCCTTCCTCGACGAGGCGCCGCTCGTCCTGCTCGACTGGCTGCCGTGGAACCACACCTTCGGCGCCAATCACAATTTCAATCTGGTGCTGCGCCACGCCGGCACGCTGTTCATCGACGGCGGCCGGCCGGTGCCCGGCCTGATCGAGGGCACCGTGCGCAATCTCGCGGAGGTCTCGCCCACGATCTATTTCAACGTACCGGCGGGCTATGCGGCGCTGCTGCCCTTCCTCGAGCGCGACGCGGCACTGGCCCGCTCGTTCTTCGCCAGGCTGCGGCTGATCTTCTACGCCGGCGCCGCCCTGCCGCAGGATCTGTGGGAGCGGCTGGAATCCGTGTCCCTGCGCACAACCGGCGAGCGCGTGCCGATGACCTCGTCCTGGGGCACGACCGAGACGGCGCCGTTGTCGACCGCCGCGCATTTCATGATCGAGCGCGCCGGTCCGATCGGTGTGCCCGTGCCCGGCGTCGAGCTCAAGCTCGTGTCCTCCGGCGACAAGCTCGAGGTGCGGGTGCGCGGCCCCAACGTGACGCCGGGCTACTGGAAACGGCCGGATCTCACGCGCGCGGCGTTCGACGAGGAGGGCTTCTACAAGCCGGGCGACGCGGTGCGCTTCGCCGATCCTGCCGAGGCCGCCAAGGGCATCGTGTTCGACGGCCGCCTGGCGGAGGACTTCAAGCTCACCACCGGCACCT
>JBAUOM010000241.1:0-6072 GCA_049579765.1 Xanthobacteraceae bacterium | reverse complement strand
CGCGGTCCTCCTTCAGCGTCTGCGCCCAGTTCCGGTGCATCGGATGAACCGGCATGGTGAAGTAGCCCAGTCGCATGTCCCTCTTCTCCAGTCGCGCCGCCGCGCGGCCGCGACGCTCGGGGACGCGGCCCAATGGCGGCCCATGTGGCCCAATTCGCCGGCTGGAAACAAGCTGCAATTTGCGGCGGGCGCGGCCGCGAAATCGGTGCGGAGGGGAATCGTGCGGCGCAACTTGTTCGGTGGGCTGCCTCTCCTATGGGGAGGCGCGGGCGAGATAGGCCGCGAGCTCCTTCCGGTCGAAGTCGATGATGGCGTTGGGCTTGGGATTGGCCGGGTAGACGCCGTTATTGGGCACGACCTTCATCAGGTCGATGATCTTGTTCCAGCCGTCCTCGTCGAAACGGAACTGCCGCACGTAGCACGCGGAAGGCTCGCACCCAGAACCGGACAGCTTGACGGGCATGCGCCCGACGAGGAGCGCGCGCGGCCCCGACCGGCCCGTCACCCGGCGCGCGAACACCCGAGCAGGCGTTGCAACCAGGCTCGCCCGCATCGGCCTCGCCTTGCTAGAAGGGCGCCGGCGGCGACTGGCGCGAGCGCCGAGCAGAGGCCGCTATCGCCAGCACGAGGTGTCAGCGCCCGGCGCGCGCGGCATCGCCACGCCGGCGGCGCGGATGCCACAGGAGGATTACGGTATGGACGATTTTCCCGCGGTCATCTCCCCATTCAGCCGGTGGCTGCAAGCGCGCAAGCTCGATCCCAAGGACTATTCGTTGTCGATCCTCGCGCGCGATCAGCGCGCGCTCGCCGCCTTGCAAGCCGAGCTCAACGCGTCGTTTGCGGGCGAACACTGGCGGCCCGTCTGGGAGCGCGGCGGCGTGGAGATCCACGGCGTCACGATCGAGACCAAGCTGCGGGACGACGGCAAGCCCGGCGCGGGCGACAAGGAGGCGAGCGTGAGCAGCCTGCCCGCGTCGATCTTCTGGCCGCTCGCCCTCGCGCAGGCGGTGTTCTTCGGCTGGCTGGTGTTTTCGAGCCTGGGCTGGTGGCGGCTGTGACGCGCGATGTGGGCTGAAGATGCGGCGCTTCCCCTATGCTCCGCCTTCGGGCTTGCGATCGACCAGGCGGATCACCCGTGCCTTCGTTTCGCCCTCGTCATTCGCCGCAGTCTCTATTGCGTTCATGAGGTGGTGCAGCATCACCGGCGCTTGCGGACCGACGGCCCAGAAATAGTCGTCCGGGAAATCCTCCGAGTAGGCTGCGATGGTTGCTGCCAGCGCCTTGCGCTCTGCCGCCGGAGCCGATTTTATGACTCCTTCGATCGCATCCATCAGTTCGTAAATCCCCGTCAGCGGCTTCTCGCTCATTGTTTCATCCCCATTTCCAGCGTCACCACCCTGCTGCAGTCGAGCGCAAAGGACAAGCTGATGAATCCACAGTCGCTTCGCCCCGTGCACTGCCGAAGTCTGCGCGCTCACATCGAAGCCTTGCGCGCCGTCGGTGAGTTTCAGGAAATTGATCAGCAAGTCGATTGGGCAAAATTCCACAGGTCGAAGGCTGCGAGCTTGTTGAAAAAATGAGGGTGCGGGTGATATGCACTCGAATGCGCATCCACTCACGTTGCACATTCTCGCTGGTTGCGCTTGGCAGGAGTCGATCGGTCGCCACGCCGGCGATCATCGCATGATGGTCATCAAGCGACGCTTTCACGATATCATGTGGCTCATCACCCGCCGAGCGACGCTTCGGATCGGCCTCTCTGCCGCGCTGAGCGGCCTCGTTCCGGGCCGGGAGAGCGATGCTCGGACTCCGCTACCGGACGAATTGCACGCCCGATTCCTGCGGTGGTCTCGCACGGCAACCGGCTTCCCCGATCTTCCAGCCGACGCTGCTCGAACCTGCATGGAGTTCCTTCTCCGCTCCGGCATCAGCCCCGAGACGCTGGGGACTCTCGAACCCGACTCCTACGCCGCCGGCCCGATCGAGAAGCGTCTGCTCGACGCCTGGTACACCGGCGTCTTCAAGATCGACGGATTGCCGGACGTACGAAGCTATCGGACGACTTTGATGTGGCGGGCAGCCGGATTGAGCCCGCCGCCGGGCACGTGCGGCGGCGGTCCCAGCGGCTGGGCTTCGGCGCCTTCCAATATTTGAAGAGAGACCTTTGGCGGAGCACAGCGACGTCGTGATTGTCGGCTCCGGCGTTGCCGGCGCGCTCATCGCCTGGAGCCTGGCTCGCGCCGGAGCAGGGGTGACCGTCGTCGAGGCCGGCCCGGACGTTGATCGCGGCGTTGCCCTGCAACGATTGGAGCAGGCACCGGTCAGGGTGCCGGAGGCACCCTATGCAAGCGCCCCTTATGCCGGGAGCCCGGCCACGATCAAGGATACCTACATTCGGCAAGATGGGCCCGATCCATTCCGCAGCACCTATCTGCGGCTGGTCGGCGGCACCACGTGGCATTGGCTCGGCACGGCGCTGCGTCTTCTTCCGTCCGACCTCGAGCTGCGAAGCCGTTACGGTGTCGGCGTCGACTGGCCGTTGACCTACTCCGATCTCGCCACCTGGTACGACATGGCCGAATCCGAGCTCGGCGTGTCGGGTCACGACGACGACGCGTTCGGACCGCCGCGTCGGACGCCATATCCGATGCCGGGATTGCCTGCCGCCATGGGCGATCGGCTGATGGATCAGGTTGCCGGCACGTTCGGTTTCAAGGTGCGGGTATCGCCGCAGGCGCGAAACTCGCAGCCTTTCGATGGACGGTCCGCCTGCTGCGCCAGCTCGTCGTGCATTCCGCTTTGCCCGGTGCAGGCCAAGTACGATGCGACCGTGCATTTGCGCAAGGCAGCGGCCGCCGGCGCCCGCATTCTGCCGGAGTCCGTCGCGGTGCGCGTGGACGTGGGACCCGACGGCCTCGTCACCGGAATCCTGATCCGGCGGCCGGACCGCAGCGAGACCTGGCTGCCGGCGCGCCGGCTCATCATCGCCGCCAACGCGATCGAAGGGCCGAAGCTGCTGCTCATGTCGCGCAGCGAGCGCTTTCCCAACGGCGTCGCGAACAGATCCGATGCGGTGGGTCGTTATCTCATGGATCACCCCGTCCAGCTGACCCGCGCGCTTGCGCCGGTCCCGGTATGGCCGCGCCGAGGGCCGCAGGAGGTGAGCGCGATCCACGAGATGCGCGACGGCCGTCATCGCCGTGAGCACGGCGCCTTCGTCATGAACGTCGGCAATCAGGGCTGGGAGTGGGCAGGCCCCGATCTCGCAAGCCTGGCCAGGGATTTCATCGATGTCGGGCTGTCCGGCACGGAGCTTCTGGATGCGGTCCGCTCGCACGCTTCGCGCGAGATGACGCTGGTGGCGCTCACCGAGCAATTGCCTGACCCCGCCAACCGGATTACGCCGGACTTCGATCGGCTCGATGCGATCGGCGTTCCAAAGCCGCGCATCTTCTTCCGATTGGACCATTACACCGCGACCGCGCTGGCCGCGACCCGCAAGGTTCACGAGCAACTGTTTCACGCGCTCGGCGCGAGCGAGATCGGGCACCTTCCCCATGCCGAAGGCGCCGGGCACATCATGGGCACCACCAGGATGGGAGCCGACGCCGAGACATCGGTCGCGAATGCGAACGGGCAGAGCCACGACCATCCCAATCTCTGGTTCGCCGGCTCCTCCCTTTTCCCCACCTCGGCCACCGCCAACCCCACCTTGACCATTGCCGCGCTCGCGCTGCGGACCGCGCAGGCGATCAAGGTCGCCGTGCGACAATAGATCGGCGGCGCTGCGATATCGGCCCCGTGAACCACGCTCGACCACACCGTGAGCCAGATGATGCTCTTGTGGGCGTCGGGATTGCACGATGCGATGAGCAGGAACGCGCCCAGCGTCGCATACGGCCAGTGATCATCGGCAGATCGTGCGAGGACTCGAACCTTGGAGCCGCTGATTGAGAGTTGACGTTGCTCGCATCGGATTCAATTGCCGTCGGAGTCGATTTTCCGAGCGCGCGCATTCAATCAATCGGCCGCGTCGGCCTTTGCTTTGCGCGCGGCGTCGCGAGCGGCCTTCCTCATCTGCGCGATCGCGCGCCATTCCTCTTTCGCGTTCTTGATGCGCTTTGCGAACTTCGCGAGATTTTCGGCAGTCTGCTTGTTAGGCGGATAGATGCGCGCGAAGCGGGCAGCGATGGCCCGCTCCAGCGCGCCATAGACCTGGCCGCTGTCGCGATACCAGTCCGCGCGTTGCTGGATCCACGCGACGTGCTCCATCTTGCCGCCCAAGCGGGACGGCCCCCTGTGTCGTTTCGGCTTGCGCTTCTTTTCAGCCATTCAGCGAACCGCGCCTGTGACCTGACCGCGCCTACAGCCAACTACGCGTGCGACCCGCCCCCACAAGGGGGGGGAGCCGGCACCTCTTAAGTCGCTGTTTCATCGGAATGTTTTAGTGGTGGGCGCACAAGGACTCGAACCTTGGACCCGCTGATTAAGAGTCAGCTGCTCTACCAACTGAGCTATGCGCCCGGAATGCCCCGCGGCGAGGCCGCGGGAGCGGGGTCGTGTAGCAAAGCGCTCCGGGGCTGTCCAGGGAAGGCGCCCGTGGGGCCCGCTTCGGCCTCGATCGCACGCGCACGGGTTACCGGATGCCCGCTCCCCGCGTTCGCGGGGACAGGCTGCGCGGGCGTGACAACGGAGAGATCGCGAGCTTCGACCCCGTCCCCCCAGGGCGCGTCGACGCGGCGGCCCACGCGAACGCAAGACGACGCAAGGCAGCGCAATATTTGCGCGCGAAAAGCGCGGGCGCGGCGGCTATCCTGCGGCCCGCCAATGAGCGCCGGGGGAAGGCGCTCGCCGGACAGCGCCGAAGAGATCACCATGACGGGTGTCGCCATGACCAAATCCTCCCCCCACGTCGCCTCGCTGACCGGTCAGGCACCGGGCCTGCAAGCCGCCGGCGGCAGCATCACCCACCTCGACGCATCGACGTTCCCCATCCTCGACCGCCTGTCGATCCGGCGGCTGCTCCTCGCGCCGCTCGGCGTGCGCGAGCCGCACTGGCACGCGAACTGCCACGAGCTCGGCTACTGCCTGCGCGGCGAGGCGCTGGTCACGATCTTCAGCAACCAGAGCGCCCGCGACAGCTTTTCCGTCGCGGCCGGCGAGATGTTCTTCGTGCCGTCGGGCTATCTGCACCACATCGAGAACACCGGCGCGGAAGAGGCGGAATTCATTCTCGGCTTCTCGCACGCGCGGCCGGAGGACTTCGGGCTCTCCGGGACGTTCGGCGCCATGACCGACGCCGTGCTCGGCAACACCTACGGGCTTCCGGCCAGCGCATTTTCGGCGCTTGTCCGCTCGCCCGCCGACACCGGCATCGCGATGCGCCAGCGCGCCGCCGCGGCGAGCGAGGACGACCGCCGCATCAATGCGCACAAATTCGCGGCCGAAGCGCAGACCGCGCCCATCTCCTCGCCGGCCGGATCGGCGCGTCTCGCGCGCAAGCAGTTCTGGCCGATCCTGGAGGACATCGCGATGTACTCGCTGCGGGTGAGCGACCAGGGCATGCGCGAGCCGCACTGGCATCCGGCGACGGCGGAGATGGGATACGTCGCCCGCGGCCGCGCCCGCATGACCGTGCTCAGCCCCGGGGCGCGCGTCGATACCTACGAGCTCGAGCCCGGCGACGTCTACTTCATTCCGCCCGCCTACCCCCACCATATCGAGGACATCGGCCAGGGCGACATCCATTTCCTGATCTTCTTCGACCGCGAGACACCGGGCGACATCGGCTGCAAGGCCTCCGCGAGCGCCTATTCGCGCGAGGTGCTGGCGGCGACGTTCGCCTGCGACGTCGCGGTTCTGCCGCAGTTCCCATTCACCGCCCAGGATCCGCTGATCGTGCCGCGCCGCAACCCGGTCGACCGCTGACGCAATCCCGATCGGCGGGAACCGGCTCGCAACCGTCTTCCCACCACGCTCGCAATGTCCGACTCGTTCATGCCCGCGCTCGTCGCGGCCATGAACGTCTTAAATCGTGAGTCGAATCAAAGGCGTGGATGGCCGGGTCAAGCC
>JBAUOM010000240.1:0-8541 GCA_049579765.1 Xanthobacteraceae bacterium | reverse complement strand
GCGACGCAAAGGACGCGGTGAGCCATGCGGGCGCACTTCGAGGGCGAGGGAGACGTGATCGTGGTGACCGGCGGCGCCAACGGCATCGGCTGCGCCTTGGCGCGGGCGGCGGCGCGGGCCGGCGCTCGGGTGATCGTCTGCGACCTCGACGCGGCGGCGATGGCCGCGCTCTCCGATGTCTCCGGGATTTCCACGCGGCGTCTCGACGTTGCCGACCGGGGCGAAGTTTTCGCGGTCCTCGGCGACGTCGAGCGCCGTTTCGGCCGGATCGACGGCCTCGTTTGCGCGGCGGCAGTGCAGCCGCGGTCGCTCGTTCACGCCATGGAGCCGGCAGCGTGGGATCGCGTCCTGCGCACCAATCTCGACGGCGTCGTCTGGTGCTACCAGGCGGCGGTCGCCGGCATGATCGCGCGCAGGAAGGGAAGCATCGTCGCCTTCACCTCGGGGCTGGCGCACCAGGGCTGGCCGGGTGCGTCCGCCTATGCCGCGAGCAAGGCGGCGCTGATCGCGTTCGCGAAGAGCGCCGCCAGGGAGATCGCGCAGCATCGCGTGCGCTTCAATCTCATCGCGCCCGGCGTCATCGACACCCCGCAGTATCGCAACGCCAATGCCGGCGCCGACGACGCGCGCTGGCGCGCCTCGGTCGGCGTCGGGCAGCCGGAGGACGTGGTCGGCCCGCTGCTGTTCTTGTTGTCCGACCAGGCCACCATGACCGCGTCGATCATCAGCCGCGACTTCGCCTACGCGGCGCAGGACACTCACGGCGGGACGAATGAAGATGTGCGACGGGATGAAGCCCATCATCGTTGTCGGCGCCGGCCCGGTCGGTCTCACGACGGCGCTCGGGCTCGACTTCTACCGCCTGCCGTTTGCGTTGTTCGAGGACGACGCGGAGCTTTCGCAGGATACCAAGGCGGGCACCATCCTGACGCGCACACTGGAGGCGTTTCGCCGCTACGGGGTCGCCGACCAGGTGCTGGCCCAGGCACTGCGCGTCGACGAGATCGGTGATGTCGAACGCGCCACCAACACGGCGCGGCCGTCCGTGCAGACCGCGCTGCTCTGCGACGATACGCGCTATCCCTTCGTCATCAACATGCCGCAGCATCACCTCGAGCCGATCCTGCGGCAAGCCATCGACCGGCGTCGCCCGGGGGCGCTGCGTCTGCGACATCGCTTGACCGCGTTTCGACAGCATCGCGACGGCGTGGTCGCAAGCTTCGACACGCCCGAGGGACCGCGCGACGTCGAGGGCTCCTATTTGCTCGCCTGCGACGGCGGGCGCAGCACCGTGCGCGCCCAGCTCGGCGTCGCGGTGGAAGGCGAGTCGTCCGACGTGCGGTGTCTACTGGTCGACGTCAAGGTCGATCTCGACGTGGCCAATCCGCGCGACTATCCCTACCTCGCCTATTTCGCCGACCCGCGGGAATGGATGATCCTGGTGCGGCAGCCGCACTGCTGGCGCTTCCTCTACCCGCTCGACCCCGGAGAGCCTGAGCCGACGGCCGCCGAGTTCCGCGCCAAGGTCGTTCGTTTCATCGGTGCGGTCGACCGGTTGGAAATCCTCAATACCATCGTCTACCGCATCCACCATCGCGTCGCGAACGAGTGGCGGCGCGACCGTGTGTTCCTCATGGGCGATGCCGCGCACCTGATCACGCCGATGTGGGCGCTCGGCCTCAATACCGGAATTCTCGACGCCATCAGCCTGCCGTGGCGGCTCGCTTGGGTGGCGCGGGGATGGGCGGGCGATGCCCTGCTCGACGGCTATGCGCGCGAGCAGCGGCCGGTCGCCGCCGAGGGCTCCGGCGAGATGGCGGAGGCGGCGCGCAAATATATGGCGGGAGAAGCCGCCGCCGTGAAGGCGATGTCGGGCACGGCCTGGGCCAATGCCGCGACCCGAACCATGCTCGGGGTACGGCTCGGTGTCGACGACGCCGGCGACTGGTCGATGGTCAAGACCGACCGCGGTCCGTTCCGCGTCGGTGATCGCGTTCCCGATGCCGTCCTGCACGGGCCGGCCGGCCGCCCGCTTCGGCTGCACGATCTCGTCGACGACAGCTTCGTCGCGCTCTATTTCACCGATGTGCGGCGGCGCCCCGATATTCCTGCGGACAGTCCCGGCTTGAAGCACCTCGTCGTTTCGCACCGCGATGCCCCGCTCGACGGCGGCCTGCGCGCGCGGTCCCTGTTCGACGTCGGCGACCGGTTTCGCCAGCTCGTGGGTTGTCCGCGCGACACCCTGGTCCTGGTCCGGCCCGACGACCACATCGCCGCGATTACGCCGATGGCGGCGAGCGCGGAGGAGCTCTACCGACAGCAGGTCGGCCACGCCGCGGCCTTGAGCAGCCGATAAGGAGAGATCGATCATGGCAATCGAGACCGCGAGCACGCGCAAGCTGGGGCCGATCGGCGACAAGATCCTGTTCGAGAATGAATTCGTGCGCGTGTGGAGCGTGACGCTCGACCCCGGCGGAAAGCAGCCGTGGCACCAGCATCTGCTGCCGTACCTGATCGTGCCGCTGACGGAAGGCAAGAACGAGATGACCTTCGACGACGGCCGTGTCCGCCAGACGCAGGAAAAACCGGGGGAGGTGATCTGGCGCGAGCCCGGCATACCTCATGAGCTCGTCAACTGCAGCGATTGGCAATATCGCAACGTCCTCGTCGAAATCAAAACGCCCGCATCATGAGAGTGCGCGGACGGTTCGCGCGGCGCATCGGGCTTTTCCGTCTCGCATCAGGAGCAAGAGCATGCCGAAGAAGCAAGTTACCTCGTCGAAGATCCGCCAGCCGTCCGGGCACTTTTCCCACGCGACCATGGTCGAGGCGCATGGCCGCATGGTCTTCATCTCCGGCATGACGGCGCGGCGCGCCGACGGCAGCATTGCCGGCATCGGCGATATCGAGGCGCAGACGCGGCAGGTGTGCGAGAACCTCAAGGCGGCGGTCGAGGAGGCCGGCGGCGCCATGGACGACATCTGCCGCGTTGACGTCTACGTGCGCAACATGGAGCATTTCGATCAAATTCACAAAGTACGGCGCGAATATTTCAAGCCGCCGGCGCCGGCCTCGACCATGGTCGAGATCTGCAAGATGACGTCGCCGGACTACCTCATCGAGATCAACGCCATCGCCGTGATCGCGGACTAGCCGAGCGGTCCCTGCATGATCTGATCGGCGTAGGTGTCGGGCGCTGTCTCGATGGTCTGCGGCCATTGCGCTTGCGCGCGCCGGCGCTGGGCCGCCGGGCGCGGGCGCCCGTCCCAACCGATCTGCTCCATGGCGTGATAGAGCTCGACCAGGTGGCCGTCGGGGCCGATCGCATGCGCGGCGTAGTCGATGCCGGGATGCAGCTCGACCGGAAAGCTCTCGATGAAGCGCAGGCCCTTCTGCTCGAGAAACGCGATCGCATCGCGCAGTTGCCTGTAGGTCGCGACCGCCATGCCGATGCTCATCAGCGTGCTCTCGGCCTTGAGCCCGAGCTCGGCGCGCAGCGCCAGCGGGAACAGGCCGATGCAGTGGTGGTCCGTGCCGCATCGTAGAAACACGCAGCGATGACCGCGATAGTCGATGTCCTCGGTCTTCGCCAGGCCGAGCAGATCGGTGTAGAAGCGCTCCGATTGGTCGACATCGGAGACGAACAGGCGGACCGGTCCGATCTTGGTGATCTTGAACGGCCGCTGCAGCATGACGCCGCCCACGCAATAGTCGTAAGGCAGCTCCTCGCCGGGACGGAATCCGGCGGCGAGATCGACGCCACTGCGCTCGCTGGCCATGATTTCCGTCATCTCGGCGGGCTGCGGCAGCGTGAAGCCGTCGCGCACCGCGCGCACATAGGCCGCCGCCGGCTTGCTGCGGCGGTCCCAGCCGATCTGCTCCATGCCGTAGTAGAACTCGACGCGGTGGCCGTCGGGATCGAGCACGTAGAGCGCCCAGTTGCTGCCGGGGAAATCCCGGCCGAGGCGGCTGATGGTCACCTGGTGCCCGGCAAAGTAATCGTATGCGTTGGCGACCTCTTCGAGCGTTCCGACCTGGAAGGAGATCTGATTGACCAGCACGCCGTTCTCGTAGTGCGCCTTGCGAACGCCCTCGGCGGTCGAGGCGTGAATCGCGGCGAGCGAATGATGGTCGGTTCCGTGCGAGGTGAAGACCGCAACCGGCCTGCCGTCGCGCTCGACCGTATCGGTGTGACGAAAGCCGAGCACGTCGACGTAGAACCGGCGCGCCATCTCGAGATCGCTCTGCCATAGCGCGAAATGGCCGAGCCTGCGCGCCTTGAACGGCCGCGGCAGCAGCACGCCGCCGACGTCGTACATGCGGGACGTGGAGATCATGGCTGGCGCCTCCCGTCGGCCAGCGATACGGGCCCGATGTCGCTGCGCCCGAGCCGCGCGCGAGCGCAGGCTTGCCGGCCGTCCTCGCAAGCATAAGGCCTGACCCTCGGTGCGGGCAACGATTCGGGGCGCCCCCGACGCTCCCCACCCGCACGCCTCGGCGGCGTCCCGGCTGGACGGTGGTGCGACGATGCGCGACAATTCGCTTCTGGCGCGGCCGGCAGCAGGGATGGGGAGAAGGATATGAAGCTGACCTATTTCGACGACTACAGGCTCGGCGTGGTGACGGGCGACATGGTGGTCGACGTGTCGTCCGCGGTGCAAGGCATTCCGCACACTGGGCCGCACGACCTCATCAACGGCGTGATCGCGGGCTTTGCCGAGTACCGGCCACGGCTCGAGGAGGCGGCGCGGCGCGGCAAAGCGGTGCCGCTCGCCGATGTCAAACTACGCCCGCCGTTGCCCCGGCCCGTCAATATCGACTGCATGGCGGTCAATTACATGGAGGACGGCACGCGCACCGAGCCCGCGCCGATCAATGCCTTCCACAAGTCGCCCAACGCGGTGATCGGACCGGGCGATACCATGGTTCTGCCCGACGTCCCTGCCACCATCTTCGAGGGCGAGGCCGAGGTCGCGGTGGTCATCGGCAAGCGGGCGAGGAAGGTCAGCGCCGCCGACGCCATGGGCCACGTGTTCGGCTACGTCAACTTCATCGACGGCTCCGCGCGCGGCCTGCCGCCGCCGGGCAACGTCTTCTACCAGATGAAGTCGCGCGACAGCTTCGCGCCGCTCGGCCCCTTCCTCGTCACCGCCGACGAGATTGCCGATCCGCATCGGCTGCAGGTGCGGCTGTGGGTCAATGGCGTGCTCAAGCAGAACTTCAACACCAGCGACATGGCGCACAAGATCCCACGCTGCATCGAGTGGGTCAGCTCCATCCACGCCCTGGAGCCGGGCGACGTGCTGGCGACCGGCACCAATCACCGCGGCTTGAGCGCGTTTCAGGACGGCGACGTGGTCGAGCTCGAGACCGAGGGGCTCGGCCGGTTGCGCATTTCCGTGCGCGACGAGCTCAAGCGCGGCTGGGGGCGCGAGACCCGGCTCGACATGGCCAATAAGGGCGCGAAGGAGGTGACCACGCCGCAGCTCACCGGCAAATACGCCGCTGCGCGTGCGTAACGACGTATCGGGAATAGCACTCCTTCGACACACCAACGGCTGTCGTCCCCGCGCACGCGCGGACCCATCGTGCCATGCTTGCTGGCCTCGCGAATATGGGTCCCCGCTTTCGCGGGGACGACACTTGTGAGAGCAGGCGCTCTCGTGCCTCTCCTCTGCCGACTGGCGTTAGGATGACGGCGCCTCGCCCGGCGCGTCGTAACCCGCCATCAGCTCGTCGACCAATCCGGTCCACTCCTTCCACGGCCCGGCGAGATAGCTGTAGCTGTTCATCACGAAGCCGGGCCCGGCGTAGAATTTCTCGTACTGCATGTGGCGCCCGGCGAAGTCCGATCCCAGGAGGTCCCAGGCGAGCTTGGTGAGCTTCATGCGCGCCTTCGCCGATTGCCCCGGCACCGACCAATAGGTCTCGAACGTCTGCCGCGTCGCGCTGTTGTCGAAGACCGACGCGTCGGCCGGCATCTGGAACACGCCGGCGCCCATCAGCTCGCGCACGGTGTCGCAGATCTCGGCGTGGTGATTGGTGCACCAGTGCAGCGCGGCATAGACGTAGCGGCGATTGACGGTGTGATAGCCGGGAACCTGGGCCTCGCCGCAGTTGATCTGGCCCATGATCAGCCCTTCGAGCGTCGCCTGCATGGCCGCCAGCCGGCCGAGCGTGAACTGCACCGCCGGGATGTTTTGCACGCTGTTCATCTCGGCGAGTTTGCCCGCCATGCCGACGATCAGGTTGAGCTTGGCGAGGAAGCGGACATTGGCCTGGTGGTTGGCCATCACGTGCCCCGGGGTGCGCATGTACATCGCGCGCGTCATCTCGACATTGTCGTGGCAGAACACGCGCTCCCACGGCACCTTGACGTTCTCGAACAGCACGGCGCTGTCGCTCTCGTCGAAGCGCGCGGCCAGCGGATTGTCGAACTCGCTGACGGCGTAGCGCTCGTAGGGCTTGCGCGACCAGATGCTCACGCCAGGGGCGTTGAGCGGCACCACGCAGGTGATGGATTCCTTCTCCTGCCCCGGCGCCACCGGCTGCAGGTTGCCGCACCAGGTCTCGTGGCAGAACACGGAGGCGGTGCCGAGCATCTTGAGGCCGTTGATGGTGACGCCGCGGTCGTCCTCGTCGACCACGCGCAAGGTCGGCGGTGTCTCGCCGCCGGCCGCGCTCGTCGGACGCCAGCCCTGCGGATTGGTCACGGTGTGCGAGACGAACACGTCGTCGGCGCGCATGTGCCGATAGTAGCTGCGGATGTTGTCGCCGAAGCCCTGCCGGATACGGTCGAACAGCGCCGGGTCCATCACCAGGCCGCTGACATAGCTCGGGAAGTTGTCGGGCGACCGCCCGAGCAGGCCATGCGTCCACGAGGCGATGCGCCAGTGGGTCTCGAACCGGCGCCGAAGGTCTTCGCGCGTGCGCGGGAGCAGGAAATAGGTCGAAAAACGCTCTCCGTCCTCTTCGAAGGTCATTACGTCGCGGTTCTCGCTCGCGCGCTTGCGGTCGTAGATCATCGCGAAGGAGCGCGCCGCGTTGCGGAACGCAGGATGGGCGGTGACGTCCTCCACCAGCTCGCCGCCGACATAGACCCGGCGGCCGTCGCGGATGCTCTCGAGATAATCCTTGCCGGTCATCAACATGGCGCACCTCTCGATGCGGGTTCAGATCATGGGGCGGATGCGCGGGCGAGCACGTGCGCATCCTGCGGTGCCCAGGCGAGATGCAACGTGGTCCCGGGCGGCGGCAGGTCGGCTTCGCCCCCCATTCGCCCGGCCATGAGGCGCGCGCGCAGCGGCAGGCCGCGCGTCTTCCCGAGCACGAGAATGGAATCGCCGTAGTTGATGATGTCGTCGACCGTCATCTCGAACGTGTTGTCGTCCCCGTGGCTCTCGCCCGCCGCTCGCAGACGCAGCCGCTCGGGTCGGATCATCAGATCGACGTCGCCGGCCGGCAATGCCTGCGCCGCCCGCATCGGTCCGATTCCGATGAGCTCGACGAAGTGCGGACGCGCCGGATCGACGCGCCCGGCGAAGAAATTGCTGTCGCCGACGAACTCTCCGACGAAACGGTTGACCGGGCGGTTGTAGACGTCGAGCGGCGAGCCGACCTGCTCGACCCTGCCGTTGCAGAACACCGCCAGGCGATCCGACATCGTCATCGCCTCGGTCTGGTCGTGGGTGACGTAGATCATGGTGATGCCGACCTCGCGATGGATGCGCTTGATCTCGACCTGCATCTGTTGGCGCAGATTCCTGTCGAGCGCGCCGAGCGGCTCGTCGAGCAGGAGTACGTCCGGATTGAACACGAGGCCGCGCGCGAGCGCCACCCGCTGCTGCTGGCCGCCCGACAATTCGCTTGGATAGCGGTCGGCGAGCCGGCCGAGGCCCACGAGCTCGAGCATGTTGTGCACGCGTGTCTGCATGTCCTTCCTGGGAAAGCGCCGCATCTTGAGCGGAAACACCACGTTCTTCGCCGCCGTCATGTGCGGGAACAGGGCATAGTTCTGGAACACCATGCCGATATTGCGCTCGTAGGGCTTGCTCAGCACGAGATCGCGTCCGCCGAGCTCGATGCTGCCGCTGGTCGGCGTCTCGAAGCCTGCGATCATCAACAGCGTGGTGGTCTTGCCGGAGCCGCTCGGACCCAGGAAGGTGACGAACTCCCCGCGCTCGACCTCGATCGAGACATGGTCGACGGCGTTGCTCTTGCCGTCGTAGGACTTCACCACCTCGCGCAGGCGAAGATAGGCCACGCGTCATCCTCGCGCCGGCGGCCGCGCGACGATCAGCGCATCCACCACGACACAGCCGCGTCCTTCGGGCAGAGCCTTGATCGGATTGAGGTCGACTTCGTCGAGCGTGTCGGCGTTGTGGTGGGCGAAATCCGCGAGCGCCTCGAGACAGGCGGCGAGGCTCGCGACGTCGGCCGCCGGCCGGCCGCGGATCGCTCCCAGCATGGCCGCGCCGCGGGTCTCGGCGATCATCGCCGCGGCGTCACCCTCGCGCAGCGGCAGCATGCGCAGCGCGAAGT
>JBAUOM010000239.1:0-2590 GCA_049579765.1 Xanthobacteraceae bacterium | reverse complement strand
CACCGTGGCGATTTTCGGCCGGGGGCCGCGCTTCCATCTCCGGCATTTCCTCCGGATCCGTGCAGCGATGCTCCTCGCAGCCAGGTCGTAGTGCCTGGCGGGCGGGGTCCCGGACCTCCCGGGGCCGTCGGTTACGAGCCGCGGCCGCAGGACGCCACTCCCCGCTCCGCCTTCAGGATCGTCTCTAGAAGACGCCCCTCAGGAGCGGGGATTTGCGATTCGTAGCACAGATACGAGACGTAGTCAATAGAGTAGTCGTCATGCAGCCGCGGTGTATATCGCGGAGTATCCCGAGCCCAGACGGATCGCGGGCGCGCAAGGACAGCAGGCATGCGTCAAGCCCATATTGCCATTCGCTTCGCACGGCATTCCTTGGTCAGGCTTTGAAAGCGGCAAAGGCTCGCTCGTTGTAAAACGGGCGCTATGGAGGGAAACAGATATGCCGCTCTTTTCGCTGGACGAACTGGAGGCCGCCGCCGCGATCGTTCGTACCTTCGTGCCTGCGACCCCGGCCTACGCCTGGCCGCTGCTGGCCCGCAGCGTCGGTGCCGAGGTCATCGTGAAGCATGAGAACCACACGCCGACCGGGTCGTTCAAAGCCCGCGGCGGGCTGGTCTACGTGGAGGCCTTGCGGCACGCCGGGCGCATGCCGAAGGGGCTCGTGACGGCGACGCGCGGCAATCATGGCCAATCCGTCGCGGCGGCCGCCGCACGCAACGGCGTTCCGGCAGTCATCGTGGTTCCCGAGCGCAACTCGAGCGAGAAGAATGCCGCGATGGAGGCCTTCGGCGGCGAACTCGTGACGGCGGGGAAGGACTTCGACGAGAGCCGCACGATCGCCGCGGCGATCCAGCACGAGCGAGGCTATCATTTCGTCCCGTCCTTTCACCGCGAACTGGTGAAAGGCGTAGCGACCTACGCGCTCGAGCTGTTCACGAGCCATGCCGACCTCGATGTGGTTTACGTTCCGATCGGAATGGGTTCGGGGATCTGCGGAGTGATCACGGTGCGAGATCTTCTCGGGCTCGAAACCGAGATCGTCGGCGTCGTCGCCGCGAACGCACCCGCATTCGCATTATCCTTCGCAGCAGGTCGCCCCGTGCAAACCGAGACGGCGCGGACATTCGCCGATGGAATGGCGTGCCGCGACCCGCAGGCGGAGGCATTCGAGGTCATCGCAGCAGGAGCTGCGCGCGTCGTTCCCGTCAGCGAGGACGAAATCGCCGACGCCATCCGCACCTATTATGCCACGACGCACAATCTGGCCGAGGGAGCCGGCGCAGCGCCGCTCGCGGCACTCGTGAGGGAAAAGCACCGGTACGCCGGGAAGCGCGTGGGCCTGATCCTGTCGGGTGGCAACATCGACATGCCGGTCATGGAGCAAGTTCTGCGCGGCCGAACCCCTGCCGTCTGAGGGCGCGTGCAGGTGCGCGTTCGACGACGCAGTTCGAGCGATTGCGCGTCATCAAGCCGATGCTCCCGAACAAGACGCGCAGCGTTCCCGTGCAGATGACCGCGCTGTTTCCGCCGAGGCGCCATCATGACGTTGCGCTACCGGGGCGAAGCCCGGCCGCGGTGACGCCCCCCGCCCTGGACCGGCGGGCAGGGCACGCTGCCGTAGGAGCAGAACACGCAACAATCCCCCGGGAGCGGCCTGAGCGTCTCCCCGCAGCCCTCGCACACGTAAAAGAACCGGCAGGCGTCGGCCGGCATCTGCTCGGTCGAACGATACCCGCAGCGCGGGCAAGTCAGGGTCGATTCGGTCTGCATCGAAACGGCAACAGCTTAGCACGAAGCCTTCCGCGATCGATGCGCGCAATTCGGGCCACGGCCGACGGCGCAGCATGGCAGCGATGCGAGCTACCCGCGTGGTCCAACGGTTCGGCGCGGCCGCATGGCGGCCCAACGTGCCGGCATACCGCATCGATCACGCGATAGAGAGAAATCAATTTACAGGAACCCCTCTTTCCCCAACCTTCCCTGCAAGCGAGGGACCAGATAGGCAATCCTATGCTTCCGGCTGACCATCCTCTACGAGAGGTCGCGGCCGTCGACGCGACGGACGCATGGGGGCACCAAGTATTTCATGCGGCTCGGCGTGGCGGCGGACCGCGCTTCCTATCCGATCGCGCGCGACAAGTTGAAGGCCAGGGGCATCGAGGTCGTCGCGCTCAACCCGGTTGGCAGCGGCTACAATGCCATCGCCGACGAGAGAACCGACATCATTATCGAGCGCTGGCTGCTCTTCGCGGAGGCCGTGCACGTCGCGATGAGCCTTTGTGGCGCCGAGATCGCATGAGGGCGAGACGATGAGCGCCGTGGCGTGGCAGCCGGTCGGCACCGTCGATGCGCGCCGGCTCGGCCAGGCGCGGCGTCAGGCGCAGAACGCAGCGCAGTGGTTGGTGCGGTTGGCGCACAGCTACATGGCGCCGCAGCCGGGTGCCGGGCACACGTTCCTTGCGTGGGACCCGCAACGGCAGGCGCTCGTGACGCAGGAGTTTCTGCCGCGACTGACGGTCGAGCTGCGCATCCCCGAGCTCGCGCTGCAGTTCAAGGAAGGCGGCCGCGCCGTGCCGCACGTCTTCAAGAT
>JBAUOM010000238.1:0-2377 GCA_049579765.1 Xanthobacteraceae bacterium | reverse complement strand
GCCTCGAGGATCGCCGCGACCGGAGAGCTTGGTCCCTCGAGCGTGGCGGTGAGCCGCGCCACTTCGGCGGCAACGTCGTTGATGCGCTCGCGCAGGATGGCGTTTTCCATGGTTTCATCGACGATCGCGTCGTGAACGTCGCGCTCGAGCCCGGCGAGCTCGCGCTGCAGCTTGTCGCGCTCCTCATGGGAGCGTTTGAGCTCGCTCTCGATCAAGCCTTTCTCGGCGGCGAGCGTTTCAGCCGTCGACCGATACTTCTCCGTCTCGGTGGCTTGCGCGACCAGCCGGCGCTCGAGGTCGTCGACGCGGTCGGCCAGCGGTTCGCCGCGGCCGCGCTCCTCGCCCTGTGTCGAGCCCTCGACGGCCTTGCGGCCGAGACGATCGCGCAGGTCCGTGATCTCGGTCTCGTAGCTCTCGATCTCGTTCTGCAGGACTTCGGCTCGGGCGCGCATGGCCGCCAGCTCGACGCGCTGGCCCTCGGAGCCCATTGCGCTGCGGTGCAGCTGGGTGGTGACATCCGCGAGCTCCGACTGCGTGCTCGCGAGCGCGAGCTCGGCCGCCTCCAGCGCCCCCGCCTTCGCGGCGAACTCCACCTCCAAGCCCTTGAGGTCGTCGGCCAACTGCTTTTCCTTGGCTTCGAGCGCCAACAGCGCCGCGGTCTTCTCGCCGAGCTCGAATTTGAGCCGGCTGATGGCCTCGCTCTTCCTGCCGATCTCCGCGAGCTGGCCGGCGGTCCGCGCCTTCATCTGCTCGACGTTCATTTCGAGCCGGCTCGTGGCCATCGCGAATTCGGCGCGCAGTTGATCCTTGTCCGCCTGGATTTCCGCCATCGACATCGGGGTCAACGCTTCCAGCCGACGCATGGTGAGGCGCACGGCGCGCGCATGCACCAACGGAATGACGCCGATGACAAGCAACCCCGCGACCAGGAACCCGATCCCGATATACATGATCGGTTCGATCATGACGCCTCCTGAACCACCCCATCGCCGCCGCGCACAATGCCACGGCCGCCCACGCGCTTCCAGCGCCGCCACCGGCTCAAAGCGGCGCCGGCCGCGCACGAATGCCTGCGACGCCCGTGTGTCGCTTGCGCCGCCCTCCGATCGGCCCCGCGTCCAACGATGCGAAACTCGCTCGAATCGATGATCCGGCTCAGAACGGGTTCCAGGTCGCGGCCGGCGTGAACTTGAGATAGCCGACATTGGCGCCGAGCCGCAGCCCGACGCCGGTGCGGATCGGAACCACGACGATTCCATCTGCCGTCAGGGCCGTCATCCCCAGCCCGCCGACGAAATAAGCCGAACCATCGAGGCCGGCGAAGCGCTGGTAGATCGCATTGGTGGCCGGCAGGCTGTAAATGAGCATCATCGTGCGTGCGCCCTCGCCGCCGAAATCCCAGCCGAGCGACGGCCCTTGCCAGAACACCCGCAGGTCGCCGGCGTTCTTGGTATAGAGAACGCCCTCCCCGTAGCGCAGGCCGGCGACCACGGCGCCGCCGGCCTCCTGGCCGAGCACGTAGCCGTTGGGCAGGCCCCATTGGCTTCCCGCCTTCTCGACGATCTGCGCCAGCCCGCGCGAGACCGAACCGAAGAACCGGTGACCGGCATCGATGACCTCGTTCGGGGAGTAGTGCTGGCTCTGCGGCGCGGCGCCGGGCGGAGGGTTGGGCGCAGGCGGAGGAGCATTGGATGGAGGAGGAGGAGAGTTTGCCGGCGGAGGATTGGCCTGAGCTGCCAAAGGTCCACTTCCCAGGCCGATCAGCAAGAAAGCGAGAGCGATCACCCGCGTCGCGGCGCGCATCGAGTGCTCCATGAAAATAAAGGCCGACCCCAGATAACCACCGCCAACGCCGATAGCCCAACTTTGCGGCCAAATCGCAACCGAATCGGCGGCGCCGGCAAAGACTATGACCTCTGGGCAGCGCCGGCGGAAGGGCCGGGCGCCGGTTCCACGGCCGCCTACAACCTCAGATAGAGGCGATGGTCGCCCGCATGAGGCGCGGCCCGGGCGCAAGAGCGGGTCAAACCGCAAGCGCGGCGGGGGCCGACGGATCGCCCCAGGCGACGAAGGCCGGGACACGGAAGTTCCGGGCGAACTCGCCGTAGCGCAGCGCTGCCCCATCGGGGGCGGTCACTATCCCGCCGGCAGCGGCCAGCACCGCGTGGCCGGCGGCGACATCCCATTCGCAAGTCGTCGACAGCCGTGGATAGACATCGGCCGCACCTTCGGCCACCTGGCAGAACTTGAGCGCCGATCCGCTTGCCAGCGTTCCCGCGACCGGCAGCCGCGCGAGGAAGGCTTCGGTCTCCCTGTCGAGGTGCGAGCGGCTCACCGCCGCGACCAGCCCGGCGCGCGGCGCCGCACGGGTCCGGAT
>JBAUOM010000237.1:0-7103 GCA_049579765.1 Xanthobacteraceae bacterium | reverse complement strand
GGCGAGCTTCCCGGCGACGCCGCGGCGCAAGCCGAGCGCACGTTGCGGAATCTCGGCCGCGCGCTTGCCGCCGTCGGTCAGGGCCCGGACGACCTGGTATTCCTGCACGTGCTGCTCACCGACTATGCCGCCGCGCCCGAGATCGGCCGGATGCTGCGGGCGGCGTTCAAACCGGAGCGCGCCCCGACCACCTGCTTCGTCGGCGTCTCCGGCCTCGGACCCGAGCGGCTGGTGCGAATGGACGCCGTCGCCTCGAGCAACGGCGACCGGGCCGCGGTCGTGGCCGAGGGCGTGCCGCTTCCGCTCGGTGCCCCCTGTCACGCCGTCAGAGCGGGAGATCTCGTTTTCGTCGGCGGCGTGGACGCACCCGAAGAAACCGCATCGCCGACCACGATCATTCTCGAACGCCTGGATGCCGTTCTGCGCGCGGCCGGCCTCGGTTTGAAAGACTCGTTCCGGCACTGGGCATTCCTGCGCAACATGGCGGCGGCGAGCGTGCGCGACGCCTATGGACGCGAACGCACCGCCAGGCTCGATCCGATTTTCGCGGCCGATGAGTTTCCGGCCAACTCCCGCATCGGCAGCCCTGCGCTCGGCACCGGCGTTGCGCAACGGTCCTTCGCCGTCGCGACGCGCGCCGACCGAAAATATATCGACAGCAAGTTTGCCCGGCGCACGCCGCACATATTCGCACAAAGCGTGCGGGTGGGAGACTGGCTGTTCGTCGCCGGCCAGGACGCCGTCGACGTCGCGCAGCAGGCGCTGTTCGTCGGCGACCTGCGCGCGCAGACCGAGCAGTGCGTGCGGCAGCTGCAGTTCATCATGGAAGCAGCGGGCGGAACGCTGGGCGATATCGTGAAGACCACGGTCTACCTCCTGGCGGGACAGGATCGCGCCGTGCTCCTCGATGCCTACGGCGAACAGTTCAGGCGCCGCCTGCGCAACCCATGGATGCCCGCCGGCCTGACGATGACGGTCGACGCCCTGCGTCCGGATTGCCTGGTCGAGATCGACGCGGTGGCCTATCTGGGCGACCGCTAGCTGGAACACGATCTTTTCCGAAAACCGGTATCCGCTTTTCGGGATCATGCTCTGGGAACCCGCCGGTCCATCACACCCGTCAATCGGTGGCGAAGTAGGGCTTCACCATCTTTGCCGGATCGACGATGCGATCGAACTCGGCTTCGGTCACGAAGCCGAGCTGCAGCGCGGCCTCCTTCAGGGTGAGATCGTGGTCCATGGCGTAATGGGCGATCTTCGACGCCTTGTCGTAGCCGATCACCGGGGCCAGCGCCGTCACCAGCATCAGCGAACGATCGACGTATTCCTTGATCTTCTTGCGGTTCGGCTCGGCGCCCTCGACCAGGAACTTGCGGAAATTGGTGCAGCCGTCGGTCAGGATCGTGACGGAATGCATGATGTTGAAGATGATCAGCGGCTTGTAGACGTTCATTTCGAGGTAGCCGCCGGCGCCGCCGAAGCCCACGGCGACGTCGTTACCCATGACTTGCACCGCGATCATGGTGAGCGCCTCGGCCTGGGTCGGGTTGACCTTGCCCGGCATGATCGAGGAGCCCGGCTCGTTCTCGGGGATCAGCAGCTCGGCGAAGCCCGCGCGCGGCCCGCACGACATCAGGCGGATGTCGTTGCCGATCTTGTAGAGCGACACGGCGAGGGTGCGCAGCGTGCCGGAGAGCTGCACCAGGGCATCGTGCGCGCCCTGCACCGCGAACTTGTTGGGCGCGCTGACGAAGGGCAGGTTCGTGAGCTTGGCGATCTCCGCCGCGCCCGCCTCGGCGAAGCCGGGCGCCGCGTTGATGCCGGTGCCGACGGCGGTGCCGCCGAGAGCGAGGCGATAGACGCCCTTGAGCGCGTCCTCGATCCGCTCGAGATCGTCGGCGAGCATGGCGGCATAGCCCGACCATTCCTGCCCGAGCGTGAGCGGCGTTGCATCCTGCATATGGGTGCGGCCGATCTTGACGATGTCGTCCCACTCGGCCGCCTTCGTAGCGATGGCGTCGTGCAGCGCCTCCACCACCGGAACGAGCCGGCGCGTGACGCCGAGCGCGGCGGCGATATTCATCGCCGAGGGAAAGGTGTCGTTGGACGACTGCGACATGTTGACGTGATCGTTGGGGTGCACCGGCGATTTGCTGCCGAGCGCCGTGCCCGCGAGCTGGCAGCAACGGTTGGAGATCACCTCGTTCACGTTCATGTTGAATTGCGTGCCGCTGCCCGTCATCCAGACATGCAGCGGAAACATCTCGTGATGCTGCCCGGCAAGAATCTCGTCGCTGGCCTGCAGGATCAGCGCGTGCGCCTTGTCGTCGAGCCGCCTGCTGGCGTGATTGGCATTGGCGACCGCCTTTTTCAGGATGGCGTAGGCCTCGATCATCTCCCGCGGCATCAAGTCCTTGCCGATGCTGAAATGCTCCAGCGAGCGCTGGGTCTGGGCCCCCCACAGCTTGTCGGCGGGAACGTCGACTATGCCGAGGCTATCGGTTTCCTTTCGCACGCTCGTCATGTGACCTTTCCCGATGTGGTTTTCCAAGTTCCGGATCCGCCGCCGCGCGCGAACGTAACAGCCCCGGCACGGTGGCGAAAGGCTTGCGGGGATGCCGTATCCTGTGGTTATGCCTGCGCCGCGGGGATCGGCAGCTTCCGGAGGCATCGATGGCGAGAACCGTCGCCGGCTTCATCGCCGAGGCGCTGCAGAAGGCAGGCGTCAAGCGCGTCTACGGCGTGGTGGGCGATTCGCTCAACGCCTTCACCGATTCGCTTCGCCGCCTTGAGAGCATCGACCGATGGCTGCCGGCGACGGCCTGCCGCCGGGCGCGGATCGCGCATCGTTGCGCGCGTGCTCAGGACTCGACGAGCAGCGCCGCCACCAGGGCAGCATCGACGCGCCGAAGCGCAACAGGGCGTGCGGCTCCTCGGTGAGCGTGAGCGTATTCTCGGCCGGCGGACGAATCATCGCAGGTCGGTGCGGACGGCGCGCTCAAACGTTCTGCAGATGCAGCACGGCCGCGGTCTCGGCCCGCACCCGCCGGCAGAGCTCGGCGTCCTCGATCAGCGATTCCCCGTATGACGGGATGATGCCCTTCAGCTTGGTGCTCCAGCCGCCCGCAGTCAGCTTGTCCTTGAAGCAGCGCTCGAGGACGTTGAGGGAAATCCAGACGGCGGTGGATGCTCCCGGCGAAGCCCCCAAGAGCGCGACCAGCGAGCCGTCGCCAGCCGACACCAATTCGGTTCCAAATTCCAGAACTCCCCCGCGCCGAGGGTCCGGTTTGATGATCTGCACGCGCTGGCCGGCGACCTCGAGCCGCCAGTCCTTGGGTTCCGCGGTGGGATAGAACTCCCGCAGAGTTGCGAACCGGGCGCGCGACGACTGCAGCACCTGATCGATCAGGTACTTGGTCAGGTCGAAATTGTCCCGGGCCACCGCCAGCAGCGGTCCGAGATTGTTCGGCTTGATGGAAAGGAACAGATCCAGCAACGAGCCGTGCTTGAGGAACTTGGTGGAAAAGCCGGCATAGGGACCGAACAGCAGCGAGTGCTGTCCGCCGATGACGCGCGTGTCGAGGTGGGGAACCGACATGGGCGGGGAGCCGACGGCGGCCTTGCCGTAGACCTTGGCATGATGGCGCCTGTTCACGTCGGGGTCGTCGCAGCGCAGCCAGATGCCGCTCACCGGAAATCCGCCGTAGCCCCTGCCTTCCGGGATGCCGGATTTCTGCAACAGCGGCAGCGCGCCGCCGCCGGCGCCGAGATAGACGAACTTCGCCGTGGTCGAGCGCCGCGCGCCGCTGCCGGCGTCCTGGACGTCCAGGCGCCAGCGTCCACCCGGCTCGCGGCCGAGACCGGTGACGTGATGGGAGTAGTGGATCGCGAAGCCGTCGAGACCTTGGAGGTAGCGCACGAGGTTGCGCGTGAGCGCGCCGTAATTCACGTCCGCGCCGGTGATCATGCGGGTCGCGGCCACCCGCTCAGCGGGATCGCGCCCTTCCATCACGAGCGGGACCCACTCGCCGATCTTCTGCTTGTCTTCGGTGTATTCCATCCCGTAGTAGCAGTGATGCGTGGTGAGCGCCTCGTATCGCTTCTTGAGGAATGCCACGTTGTCTGGGCCGCGGACGAAGCTCATATGCGGAACCGGATGGATGAAGGATTGCGGGTCGAGTATGGCCCCCTTCTTCACCAGGTAGGTCCACAGCTGGCGCGAGAGATCGAACTCCACGTTGACGTCCAGCGCCTTCGAAATATCGATGCTGCCGTCGCTGCGCTGCGGCGTGTAGTTGAGCTCGCACAACGCCGCGTGCCCGGTGCCGGCATTGTTCCAGGCATCCGAACTCTCCTCGGCCGCGCCGTCCAGCGTCTCGAACACTTCGATGTTCAGCGCGGGCTCGAGCTCCTTGAGGAACACGGCCAAGGTGGCGCTCATGATGCCGGCGCCGACGAGGACGATGTCCGGTTCCGCGGCGGTGCGACTTCCAACCATGGGGCTTCTCCGTTCCGAGAACGCGCGCAATGGCGCCCGGCGAGCCTGCAGCCACTTGCCGCCGGCAAGACCGACGCCGCCGGACCGTTGACTTGGCACGGACGAACTGCGCTGGCAACGGCGGGCGAGGGGGCGAAGGGAGGGGAGACGGACCGCGCGCAGCGGCGGCTTGCGCGACCTCAGCGGTTGCGCTTTGGCGAAGTCCCGAGCACCCCGGGATCGGCGAGAAAGGCCAGGATTCGCCGCAGGACCGGCCGCACCGTCTCCGGCGCAAGGGCGTCGCCGGTCAGCTCGTGGCGCGAGGCCTCCGGCAGATTGACGATCAGCTTCGGCGACCCCGCGATTTTGTCGAACCGGTCATGGATGGCTCGGGTGTCGACCACCGTATCCTTGTCGGTATAAATGATCAGCGTCGGGATCTCGAGATTGTCGAGGTGGATCGACCGCGCGTAATTCATCAAGTCCATGAGCGCGACAATTCCCTCGGACGGGTAACGAGAGGTCCAAAAGTCGCCATGGCCGGGACTGTCGGGCCGGAACGAATGCTCCCGGCCGATGACGATCCGCGCCAGCAACCGGCCGAGCGGACCGGAAAAGAATTTCGCCCGCCAATCGTCGAGGCCGAAATTCGGCGACAGCAGCACAAGCGCCGCGATGCGCGACGACTTGTCTTCCAGCGCCGCCATCGTCGCCAGAAGCGCGCCGGTCGAAGTTCCGATCAGAACGACGCGCCCGCCGATCCGGCGGCCGACGGCCAGCGCTTCGCGCGCATCATCGAGCCAATCCTGCGGGGTGACGCTTGCGAATTCGGCGCCCGTCCGCGTGCCGTGGGCGGCGAGCCGGGTAAGGAAGCCGTTGGCTCGCAACGTGCTCGCCAGGGTCTCCACCACGGGCGTGATGTCCTTTCGGCTGGCGGAGAACCCGTGGATGTAGACGAGCGACACCGGCGTCATGCCGTGGGCGGCGGGATCGTTCCAAAGGATGGTCTTGGCCAGATCCAGCCTGGCGTCCGGGTGCTGCGCCTCGCGCTGACGCAGATAGGCGTCGAGGTCGGGGGCCTTCGCCACGTCGGCGGCGACGTCGGAGGGACGCGGCGCAAACGGAAACAGCGGGCCCGCGAGCGCAGCCACGCCAGCGAGACAAATCAGGAAGGCGACTGCCCAAGCCCACCATGGCATCCGACTGGCGATCCGCATCGCCGGTAAAGCTACTCCGCGGCAGGCGGCGCACCCACCTCGCCCTGCGGCTTTCGCGCCGCGAATTGGGCAAGGCTGGCGGACAGGTCGTCGGCTGCCGACTGCCACGGCGGCGGTGTTTGCGACCCCGCCCGCATTGCCACCGCGGCAGGCTCCGACGCGTCGGCCGGGGATTCACTTGCGGTCCATCGAATGATCTCGAACCGCCCGTCGAAGTGCTCGACTACGGCGGTGCAGCTTTCCACCCAGTCGCCGCAATTGATGTAGGATAGGCCGGGTTCGTTGCGGATCACCGCGTGGTGGATATGGCCGCAGATCACGCCGTCGACGCCACGCCGCCGCGCCTCCGCCGCCAGCGCCTTTTCGTATTCGCCGATGAAGTTGACGGCGTTCTTCACCTTGAGCTTGGCCCATTGCGACAGAGACCAATAGGTCAGACCGAGCCCGCGGCGAATCGCGTTGAAATAGGTATTGAGCCAGATCGCCAAATCGTATGCGCTGTTGCCCAAGAGCGCGAGCCAGCGCGCATGGCGGATCACGACGTCGAAGAGATCGCCGTGGATCACCAGGTAGCGCTTGCCGTCCGCGCCCACGTGGATGGCGTCCTCCAGCACCTCGATGCCGCCAAAATGGGTGCCGTAGTAATCGCGCAGGAACTCGTCGTGGTTGCCTGGAATATAGCGCAGGCGCGCGCCCTTGCGTGCCTGCCGCAGAAGCTTCTGCACGACGTCGTTGTGGAGTTGCGGCCAATACCAGCCGGACCTGAGCTGCCAGCCGTCGACGATGTCGCCCACGAGATAAACGGTCTCGGCTTCGTAATGGCGCAGGAAGTCGAGGAGGCGGTCGGCCTGGCAGCCCTTGGTGCCGAGATGGACATCGGACAGAAATAAGGTGCGGACCCGTCCCGGCCCAGGCGAAACCCGTTGCAGCATCCGCGTTCCTGTCGACGACGATTGCCGCGACTTATCGGTGATTTCTGTTGCAGATACATGACGACGCAGGCCTTGCCGCCGGCGGCGCGCAGCGTGCGGCTTGCCCCGACGGGTCGTCATCACAGCTTCAAGGAATCCCACGACAAGCTGGCGCTGATTCGTTCCGCCTCAAGGTGATTCGTCCCGCCTCAATGCGATCACCGCGACGAGCAGCGAAGCGATGACGCAAGCGGGCAACGCCGTTGACGGATGGTTCGCGCTTCTGCTCGCCGGGCTGTTGGAGATCGGATGGGCGATCGGCCTCAAATACTCCGATGGCCTCACCCGGTTCTGGCCGAGCGTGGCCATGGTGACGGCGATCGCCTTGAGCTTCGCGCTGCTGGCGGTCGCATTGAAGTCGATCCCGTTCGGAACCGCCTACGCCATGTGGACCGGCATCGGAGCCGCCGGCACGGTGATCGTCGGCATGGCGGCGTT
>JBAUOM010000236.1:0-3628 GCA_049579765.1 Xanthobacteraceae bacterium | reverse complement strand
TCGCCGGGCTGATCGCGGACGCCCGCCACGTCGCCGTCGGCGCCTCCTCGCCGATTCCGGCGGCGGCCGCGTTGCTGGCGCGCGAGCGCGGCAACGGGCGGCCCTATGTGTCGCTGCTGGGCAGCCGGCGGCAGAGCTTCTTCACCGACGGCGGGCGCGAGCTGTTCGACTGCGCCGGCCAGGGGCGCATCGACGCGTTCTTTCTTTCCGGCGCGCAGATCGACGGCGAGGCCAACATCAACCTCGTGAGCATCGGCGACCACGCGCATCCCAAGGCGCGCTTTCCCGGCTCGTTCGGCTCGGCCCACCTTTACTATGTGGTGCCGAAGGTCATCCTGTTCCGGCTCGAGCACACCCGCCGCACGCTGGTGGAGAAGGTCGATTTCGTCAGCGCGCCCGGAGGGAGCCCCGACAACGTGCATCGCCCGGGCGGTCCGGTCGCGCTCATCACCAACCGCTGCCTGTTCGCCTTCGACCGCAGCCGGCGGCGCTTTGCGCTCGCAAGCGTGCATCCCGGGCACACGGCGGCCGAGGTCGTCGATAATACCGGCTTCGACTTCGACTTCAGCGAAGACGCGCCAACGACGCCGGCGCCGACGCCGGACGATCTGCGTATGCTGCGGACGCAGGTCGCGCCGGAGCTCGTCGAGGTCTATCCGCGTTTCGCCGCCGAGGTGTTCGGGGTGCGGCAGGGGGCTTGATGGGCATTCTGCGCATACCGCATTTTCGGTGTCGTCCCCGCGCAAGCGGGGACCCAGTATCCTCGGTGCGGGCGGGGTGGCGCGCTGTTGCTACATCGGATAGTCAGTGATTACTGGATGCCCGCTTTCGCGGGCATGACGTCGAGCAATTGGCAAGGGGGAATGGAGTGCAGCAAGTCGAAGTCGCAGTGATCGGCACCGGCTGGTGCGGCGGCATCCGCGCGGAGACGCTCTCGCGCTCCGCGCTGGTGGACAAGCTGCACATCTGCGAGATCCGCCCGGAGCGGCTGGCCGAGGTCAAGGCGCTCACCAGGCCGGCGACGGCGACGCTGGACTACCAAGACATCCTCCGCAACCCGAACATCTCGGTGGTCTATGTCTGCACCACGCCGGAGCAGAACCACTATCCGATCACGCGCGACTGCCTCAAGGCCGGCAAGCACGTGCTGTTGGAGAAGCCGATCGCCCTCGAGCTGTGGGAGGCGGACGAGCTGATCGCGCTCGCGCGGCGCGGCCGGCTCAAATTCACCATCGGCTATTCGCAGCGCTTCAATCCCAAGTTCGCCTACGCCAAGAAGAAGATCACCGACGGCACGCTCGGCAAGGTGGTCTCGGTGATGGTCAGCCGCCATCTGAGCCGCGGGCTGGGCAGCAAGATCGCCAAGCGCGTGAAGCTCTCGCCCGTGGTGATGGAGTCGACCCACGACCTCGATTTCGTGTTCTGGCTGCTCGAGCCGGCCAAGCCGGTGCGGGTCTATTCGCAGGGCGCCTACGGCTACATGCAGCCGATCAACGGCTCCTACGACGTGATGTGGTCGATCGTCACCATGGACAACGGCATGCTGGTCACCATCGGCGGCGGCTGGAACCTGCCGCCCGGCTATCACAACTTCTGCTCGACCTGGGTCGAGATCACCGGCACCGAGGGCGCGCTGATCCTCGACGACACCCATCGCGACGCCTGGCTCAACACCGTCGCCGACGGCACCCGTTTTCCCATGTCGACCATGCCGGGCGAGCAGGTGGACCACGTGTTCGCCGGCCAGATGGGGCCCGAAACCATCCATTTCCTCGAGGCCTGCATCATGGATCGTCCCGTCATGGTGACGCCCGAAGGCGCACGGCTGGTGATGGAGACCTATACCGCCGCCGACCTCTCCGCCGAGCGCAACGAGCCGATCGACCTGCCGCTGTCGAACGCATCGCTCTCCGCGGTCGCGGAAATGGCGGGAGGCAAGCGATGAGGCGGCAGGCCAAGGGCATCGGGCTCGCCATCATCGGCGCCGGCCGGGTCGGGCTGTTTCGCGGCGAGGTGGCGGCGCGGCACCCGGCGGTGCAATGGATCGGCATCGCCGAGAACAACCACAACCGCGGCCTCTACGTCGCGGAGAAGATCGGCGCCGATTTCGTCACCCAGGACTATCGCGAGCTCATGAAGCGCCCGGAAGTGACCTGCGCCATCGTCGCCACCGACGAGCATCTCCACGTCGATCCGATCATGGCGGCGGTCGACCGCGGCGTGCCGATGCTGATCGAGAAGCCGCTCGCCACCGACCTCGGAGAATCCGCGCGGGTGCTCCAGGCGATCACCGACGCCAACCTCGACGCGGTGGTGGGCTACACCCAGCGCTTCCGCCGCAAATGGCTCGCGGCCAAGGAGAAGGTGCGCACCGGCGCGCTCGGCGACGTGACGCTCGTGACCTCGCGCGCGTTCATGAACCGGCTGGTCGCCATCGACAACTACAAGCGCACCGACGACCCGCGCACGATCTCGCCGATGGTGATCTCGGGGACCCACGCGCTCGACATCGTGATGTGGTACCTGGAAGCGAAGACCCCGGTCGAGTGCTACGCGCGCTCGATCGACAAGGTCTTGGGGCCGACCTACCAGGGCATCGACGCCACCGCCGGAATGATCATGTTCGCGGACGGCAGCGTCTACCATCTCAACATCTCGTGGGCGCTGCCGGTGACCTGGCCGGGCGCGGTCTATAGCCTCGAGGTCGGCATCACCGGCACCGAGGGCGTGCTCACCATCGACGACACCCATCGCGACATGGTGCTGGCGGTGTCGGCGCCGCAGGAGGAAGGCTACGCGCCGGACAAGAGCCGGCTGGTCGATTTCATGGGCAGCTATCCGCCCGGCGACATGGCGCTCGGCGAATTGCGCGGACCGATGCGGGAGGAAACCGAGTCCTGGCTCAATCGCGTCGCGCTCGGCCTGCCGACGCAGGCCGCGACCGCCGCCGAGGCGCACGACCGCCTGATGCTGACCAAGGCGCTGGATCTGTCGGCGCGGCGCAAGCAGCCGGTGAAGCTGCCGCTCGCGCCCGACGAGGATCGCGCCGCGGCGTGATGCGCCGTCCTTGACTTCGAGACTAGACGGCTTCCAATCTAGCGAGGCACGGGAGAATCCGATGTTTCGCAATACCACGGCGGTTTGGGGCTGGCCCGCAAAGCTGCTGCACTGGATCGGCGCGGCCGCGATCCTCGTCCTGCTGCTGCATGGCTGGTGGATGACGCACATGGCCGCCAGGCCCGACCGCATCGCCAATTACAATTGGCATGCGGCGCTGGGCTACGACCTGCTCGCGCTCCTGGTGCTACGACTGTTGTGGCGCTGGGCCAATCCGGTTCCCGCGCTGCCCGCGGAGCTGCGGCAATGGGAGCTGCTGGCGGCTCGGGCCGGCCATATCGCGCTCTACGTGCTGATGCTCGGCGCCTCGCTGACGGGCTGGGCGCTCGCCGGAACGTTCAGGACGCCGATGAGCAGCGATTTGCTCGGTCTGCCGATCCCGCAGATCGTGCAGGACCAGTCCTGGCACGGACTGTTCGAACAATCGCACACCATCCTGTCCTACCTGCTCGCGCTATTGATCGTCGTACATGTTGCGGGCGCATTGCGGCATCACGTCTTCAAGCACAAC
>JBAUOM010000235.1:0-2017 GCA_049579765.1 Xanthobacteraceae bacterium | reverse complement strand
CCCCTTTTCATCGTAATCGACGGCGCCGGCCCCCGCCGCCGGGGGCGTGGTCGCCAGATCCGTCTTGTCGTAGGCATTGCCGTAGTTTGAAAGGCCGCTGCCAATCTCCTGGAAGCCGGCGGCATCGGGGTTCTGATTCTCTTCCGAACCGAGCGCGGCGAGGCCGCGCTCCATTGCCTGGGCCTGGGCCAGGAGCCCGCGCGCCTGCGATGCCTCCTGCGCCAGCAGCGCCGCCGCGTCGCCGGTCTCGGCCTTTTCCTGCTGCTCGACCGTGGCGATCTCGGCGCCAAGCTTGGTGGTGAGCTTGTCGTCGCCGTCGCTCGCCATCTTGAGCACCGGCCCGGGCGCATGCTCCAGCCACAGCGTGTGCGGCGCGCCGTGCATGAAGAACTCGCGCCGCAGCTCGGTAGGCTTGGTCAGGAGCGGCGGCGTCTTGGTGGCGGCCTTCTGTTCGAGCGTCTCGTCGTGCTTACCGGTGTCCTCCTCTTCCTCCTCCTGGATCAGATCCTCCACGTGCGAGCCGAACTTGTTCTCGTCGAACTCGGTCAGCTCGTACTTCAGCTCGATCGGATCGTTCGAGCCGAGCACGTGACTGATCTCCGCTATCATGCCCAGGCTGCCGAGCGGGAGTTCGTAGCGCCCGAAATTGATGCGTGGACCGAAGCCCAACACCTTGAAGTCGACATAGCCCCGCAGCCCCAGATCCACGGCGCCTGCGGCCTCGAGCTTGCCGGTGATCTTGTAGTTGGCCTCATCCGGCGCCCCCGTGGCGATGCGCTCGAAGGTTGGCTGGATCTCCACATAGGCGCGCACCGTGGCGCTGCCGATGATGGTCGGCGTCACGCGCGCCACCTTGGCCACGCCCAGCGCCTTGGCGTTGAGTTCCAGCTTCAGCTTGGCTTCGAGCTTGGCCCAGGCCGAAAGGTTGGCGCGCCCGGTGGCTCGCGCCTCGAACACGCTGCCGGGACGCGTGGAGAACGTGCCCTCCACTTCCAGGCCATAGATGCGTCCGGGCCCGAGCCGTGCGCCGCCCCACAGCTCGAAGCTCGCGTGGCCGTTCACGCTCGCCGCCCACACGGTGGCGAAGGTGACTTCCTTCTCGATCGGCGGGATCAGCTCCTTCTTGACGCTGTACTTTTCGACATCGGCGAGGAATTGGAACTCGCGGGTAGGGCGCAAGATGCCGTGCGACGTGATGTAGCCGTCGGGATCCACGACGACCGAGACGCTGCCGGTGAGCCACTCGCTGACGGCGAAGTTCACCGTGCCCCACCCGACCAGCACCAGGTCGGACTTCAAGGCCGCGCCTGCCGTGACCTTCGGCGCGTTGGCGCTGGCGGGGAGCTGGCGCACCACGTGCTCCCACGCCTGCGCGCGCGGCGCCAGCATCATGGTCACGCTGCCATTCACCTTGCGCGAGCGGTAGCGCGCGGTGCCCTGAATGGTGAGCATGCCGTCGGCGAACGAGCCCTGGACGTTGCCGGAGAAGGTACCGCCGAACGCGTCGGTGGGTTTGAGCGTGAGAGCGAAACTCTGCGCGCCGAAGATCCGACCGGCGGTGCGGTGCAGCGGCATGCGGCCCTCGGCGATGCCGGGCGCCTCGATCACCGCCTCGGCCGAGAAGCTCTGCGCATCGTCGATCACGCTGAAATTGCCGGTGCCGGCAGGCCCATCGTCGGTGCGGATCACAGTGCCGCCGAGGGCGGCGTGGCTCTGGAGCTGGAACGTGAAGTCGTTGAGCGCGTAGCGCAGCACGCCGTTGCGCACTTCGTTGGTGTGCTTCGTCACTTCCACCTTGCTCAGGCCGCGGAAGCCCAGCAGCCGCTCGACCGTGAACACCTGGCGCCACTTGTCGATCATGAACCACGGCACGCGATCGGACGGGAAGAAGCTGACGTAGCCGGTGACCACGCTGTTGCGGACGGTCAGGTACATGCGCGGCGGCGCAAATCTGCCGGCGCCCGGGAAGGCGGGATGGGTGAGGTCGATATAGGCGTCGTCGTCGACGGTTTCGTAA
>JBAUOM010000234.1:0-1597 GCA_049579765.1 Xanthobacteraceae bacterium | reverse complement strand
GTGGTAGGCAGATGGTGTGGGAGGGCAAACCCGTGCTCGCTATGCGACGCCGCGAGTTCATGACGCTGCTCGCGGCTTGGCCGATCGCGGCGCGGGCGCAACAGGGCGAGCGCGTGCGGCGCGTCGGCTTGCTAGTAAACACCTCAGAGAACGAGGCGATTGGACAGAAATACCTGGAAGCGTTTCGACAGGGGCTACGTGAATCAAGTTGGGTGGAGGGTCGCAATGTGAGGATCGACGTGCGCTGGGGTGGCGGCGATGCTGAACGCTACCGAACCTATGCTGCTGAGCTGGTTGGGCTCGAACCGGATGTGATAGTGGCTGCGACCACGCCCGCCGTGGTGGCGGTCCAGCAGGCGTCTCGAGCGATGCCGATCGTGTTTGGCGGTGTGATCGATCCCATTGGCTCCGGTCTGATCCGTAACATGGCGCGTCCTGGTGGCAATGCCACCGGCTTTACGGATTTTGAATACGCGATCGCCGCGAAATGGTTGGAATTGCTCAAGGAGATTGCACCTCGCGTCACGCGGGTCGCTGTGCTTCGGAATGTTGGGGTTGCCGCCGGCATCGGGCAGTTTGCCGCCATCCAGGCGCTGGCTTCGGCAACCCTGCAGTTGAACGCCATCGGAGTGCGCAACGCCGACGAGGTCGAGCGCGGCATTGCCGATTTCTCCCGTGAGCCGAATGGCGGATTGATTGTGGCGGCAAGCGGTTTCGCCGCAAACCATTCCCGACTGATATCGACCCTTGCGGCTCGGCACAGTCTGCCAGCGGTCTATCCGTTTCGTTATTTTGCAGAGGCAGGCGGTCTAATCTCCTATGGTCCTGATGAGAGCAATCAGTATCGCCAAGCAGCCAGCTACGTCGACCGCATCCTCAAGGGCGAGAAGCCGTCCGACCTTCCGGTGCAAGCGCCGACGAAATACGAGCTGGTGATCAACCTCAAGACCGCCAAGGCGCTCGGCCTCGAAGTGCCGCCGACGCTGCTCGCCCGCGCCGACGAGGTGATCGAGTGAGTGCGCCAGGCAAAGCTGGTGCGATCCAGCCGGTGAAAGTCCGGCCCAAGTAAGGAGTAGCGTCCGCTTGGTAGCGAGTGTTGCGTGGCCGCTGGCGACAGCGGTTGCGAAGCGTACACAGCGATTGCATGGGGTGTGGGATTGAGCCACGAAAGGTCATACGTCGCAGGGGCCGAGGGTTTTCATTCGCTCGAAGGCAACATGTGCGGCACCGCTATGCGAGGTGTTGTCGCCCTGCCGGGGTCAAAGGCCACATCACGTGCAAAGGGATCGCATCGGAACCTGGGAGGTCTCGGGTCTGGCCGTCAGATGTTGCGTGAGCGGGACGGTCCGCATCGGGAAGGTGAGGAGCCGAAGCCGATGATGCACGGACACGAGAAGTCGGACCTCGTCATAGTAGCGATGAAGCCGGCGAACAAAGCGAAGAAAGCCCGCTGCGGAGGCGTCTGCGGGGGCGGTCGCAGCGGTGACGGTGGAGCGAAGGGCGGGGGCCAAGGGGAATACGCACCAGCAAAGCACGTGCCGGGCACAGAACCGGGTAAGCGTGTCACAGGCGCTGGAGCGTATACGGCAACTTATGC
>JBAUOM010000233.1:0-14081 GCA_049579765.1 Xanthobacteraceae bacterium | reverse complement strand
GCGATCCCGGCTATCCCGGCTTATTCGGCCCGGACAGCGTGCCGCAGGCGAGAAAGCCGCGCCGCGTCGCCTTCCTCGAGACCGCGGGCTGGGCCGCCGCTTCGCCGGGCGCCAGAGCGGCGATGGTCGACGCGCTGGCGCGGATCAAGGCCGCGGGAATCGAGGTGCTGGCGCCGCAGTCCCACGCCAAGGTCGCCGCCGTCGAGACCGCGATCGCGCATGCGCGCCCGCTCTCGATGCGCATCAACGGCTGGGAATCGCGCTGGCCGCTGAACACCTACCGCGAGCGGGACGCGAGCAAAGTGAGCAGCGTGATGCTCGCCCGTCTCGTCGAGGCCGAGGCCATGAGCCTCGACGACTACCGCGGCGACTTGGCGCAGCGCGACAAGGCGCGCGCGCTCTACGCCGAGCTTGCCGCGGAGTGCGATGCCTGCGTGAGCCTTGCCGCCCCCGCCGCCGCACCCATCGGCCTCGAGTCGACCGGCGATCCCGCTTGCACCGTGCATGCCTCCCTGCTCGGCATTCCCGCGATCTCGCTGCCGGTGCTGGCGGACGAAGGACTGCCGCTCGGCCTGCAGGTGACCGGGTTCCTCGACGGCGATGCGGAGGCTTTCGCGGCCGCCGCCGCCATCAAGTCTCTGTTCTAAGTACACCCCCGCGGAGCAGGTATCGGACGCGCCGTGCAACAACGCTCACTCGCCGGCCGCGCCAGCGACGCGCGAGCGCATGCAGCAGGAGAATAGACCATGAAGCTCGCCGTGCCCGACATGATCTCGAACTCGTATTTTCCCGCCATCGCGGCGATCGAGCTCGGCTGCTTCACGGATGAGGGGCTCGATGTCGCGCTCGAGCTGATCTATCCGGTCGACAAGTGTTACGCGGCGCTGCGCGACGGCACGGTCGATCTCGTCGGCGGCTCCGCGCATTCCGCGCTGTCGGCATTTCCGCTGTGGCGGGGCGCCAAGCTGTTATGCGCACAGGGACAGGGCATGTACTGGTTCCTGGTCATGCACAAAGACTTCGGCGCCAAGCGCGGCGACCTCGATGTGGTCAAGGGCCGCAGCATCGGCGCGGCGCCGTGGGTCGACATGGGGTTGCGCCGGCTCCTGCTCGAAGCCGGGATCGGCGCCGACGAGGTGAAGATCGCGCCGGTGCCGGGAGCGCAAGGCGCCGGCGTGAATTTCGGCGTGACCGCGGCGAAAGCGCTGGAGGAGCGCAAGATCGACGGGTTCTGGGCGAACGGCATGGGCACCGAAGTGGCGGTGCGGCGCGGGGTCGGAAGCGTAGTGCTCGACGTGCGCCGCGGCGACGGGCCGAAGCCGTGCTTCAACTACACCATGGCCTCGATCGCCACGACCGATCGCCTGATCGAGCGCTCGCCCGAAACGGCGGCCGCGGTGGTGCGGGCGATGGTGAAGACCCACGCCGCGCTCAAGGAGGATGTCGCGCGCGCGACCGCCATCGGCCGCAAGCTGTTTCCGCCGTCAGAGGCCGAGCTGATCGCCGAGCTCATTCGCCGCGACCTGCCCTATTACGACGCGTCGATCTCGCCCGCCTTCGTCGCCGGCATGAACGAGTTCTCGCGCGACGTCGGCATCCTCGCCGGCGACGCGCCCTACGAGCGCGTCGTGGCGACGCAGTTCAGCCATTTGTGGAACGCGCCCTCAACCTGAGGTGGCCGTTTTCATTGTAATGAACGATGGGAAACAATGGGCCGCCCTGCGGACAACCGTCGCGTGTTTCCAGTTCTTGATGCCAAGCGCCGACACGCGCGCCGACGCGCGCTGCCTTTCGGCATCGCTTCTGTCCCTCAGCCTATTTCCGGTTAGTGCGTGATTCGTGTAACGCTGCCGATTCGCAAATTCATCCAGCCTGCGTGACCGTGCCTGAGCAACCCGTGCTACTTTGCGGCCGCCGCGAAGGCCGGGTTCATGCCGCCGTCCGCGCCGGTCGTAACCGGCGCAGCCGGGGTGCCCTGACTGATCAGCTCAGCGGTGTCGATTTCGTCACGGCGCTGCTTCTCGCCTACCGAGGCGGCGATGCCTTCCGGCACTCTGTAAATCGGGCAAAGGTCGGCGGGGCTGAACCCCTCCATCGCCAGGGCGTCGAAAACGTAGCGCCGCTCGCACACGTCAACGCGAGGCTCGAGGTGCGTGACCTCGAAATGGTCGTAGCCCTCCTTGAGCATTTTCCAGAATGCCATCTGCGGCGAGTTGCGGTGGCGGGCCATGTTGAGTGCCGTCATGCGAAACGGATATGCCTGCAACTGGAACGACGCCTGACCGCCGAAGAATGCTTCGCGGGCGAGCGCGTAGATTTCCGCCATTTGTTCGTCGGTCATGGCGTAGCAGCCGGCGGACGAGCAGCCGCCGTGGATCATCAGGAACGAGCCGGTCCGGCCGTTCGCCCGATCATATGCATTCGGAAACCCGGTATTGATCGCGAGATACTGGCTGGAGTTTGGATTCATCAGGCCGGGAGTGATGGTATAGAATCCCTCCGGCGCCTGCCGGTCACCGGTTCTGATCTTGGGCCCCAGCTCTCCCGACCAGCGGCAGATCGGATAAGTGCGGAACAGCGCGAAGCGGCCGCTGTCGTCCTGCTTCCAAATCTCGAGCTCCGACTCCTCCTTGAAGACGCGGATGAGGATCGGAGATTCCTTGTCCATGTTCTTGGCTTTGAGCGCGGCCAGAGTGCGCTCCGACAACGGCTGCATGTCGCGGCTGATAACCGGTGTGCCTCCGCATCCGCCAAGCGTCGTCACGGCGACGATGGCAGCCGACGCCAGCAGCGCACGCAGCAGAGGTCGTGAGCGGAGAGTAAATTGGTAGAGCACGCCAGTCCTGATCCCCGGAGTGTGACGGACGCTAGATCGGAATGACTTTTCTTCGAACTGTCATCCCAATCTAGCTTATTGTCTGAGCATGATCTTTTCCGAAAACCGCCGCACACTTTTCGGGATCATGCTTTAGGCCGGGACTGGGGTTAGATCAGGGCAAAGAGCGGCCAATCCCGAAATGGAGATTAAATGGAAAACAAAAAGTTACTCGGCGCGTCCTGGAGGGGGAACGCAACGATCGGGATACCGACGACGGTATACACGGTCTAGACCGCGAGCGCGCTGATCGCCACGAGCATAGCCACCTTGCCATCAACGAGTTCAAGCGCACCTGGGCCATCCATGGATAAATGCTCTACTCCTCCGCCAGCGGCGGCAGGGCGAGCGCGGCATCGACCAGTGCCGTCGCGCGCTTGAAATCGAAGTTGCGGTAGACGTTCTGCTTCACCAGAAACGAGGCGCCCCCGTAGAACTTCTCGTATTGCTGGTGGCGGCTGCCGAATTCCGAGCCGATGAAGTCCCAGGCGAGCCGCATCAGCGCCACCCTGGCCTTGGCATCGGTGGAGGCCGAGCGCATGTAGCGCTCGACGTCGGACGCCGTCTGCGGATTCTCGAAGTCGTGCAGCGAGGACGGCAGCGTGATCATCGCCGCACCGGCGAGTTCGCGGATGATCTCGAGCATGCGGCCATTCAGCTCCGACTGCAGCGCCATCGCCGAATAGAGCGCGGTCTTCGCCGGCCACAGCACGCCGTCGGCGTCGATCGGCGCCGTCGCCTCGTGCGCGAGCAGCATGGTCTCGTAGACCGACACCAGCGCCGCGAGCTCGCCCATCATGATCTGCACCGCGGGATTGGCGGCATTGCCGGTCATCTCGTTCATGCGCTGGGCGATGCCGATCATGAAGCGCAGCTTGGTGACGTAGCGCACCTGCGCCTGGTGGTTGCCGTAGAGGTGCGACGGCGTCTTCCACCACTGGTCGCGCGACACTTCGATGTTGCGATAGATGAACACGCGCTCCCACGGCACGAACACGTTGTCGAAGATCACGTAGCTGTCGCTCTCGTCGAACCGGCTCGACAACGGATAGTCGAACGCGTTGGTGGCGGCTGCGGCGAACGGCCGGCGCGGATAGAGCCTGACCCCGGGCGCGTTGACGGGAACCGCCAGGCAGTTGGCGTAGTTCTCGTCGCCTGGCTGCAGCGGATGGATGCAGCTGAGATGGATGAGGTCCGAGATCGCGCCGCCGGTGGCGAGCTGCTGCGCGCCGGATATGACGATGCCGTCGTCGCGCTCCTTGACCACGCCGGCATAGAGCGTGGGGTCGCTCTGCTGGTGCGCCGGCTTAGCCCGGTCGATCTGCGGCGGGACGATCGCATAGGAGGCGTAGAGGTGGTTGTCGCGCATGTGCTCGTAGAAGGCGACGACGTTGGCGGCGAAGCTCTGGCCGCCCGCCGCCAGCACGCCCGGTGTCGCGGCATAGCCGCAGAAGAAGCCGGCGACGTGATCGGGGGTGCGACCCATCAGGCCGAAGGTCGCCTCCGCCCAGGTCTCGGAAAACAGCCGCCGCGCGCGCAGGTCGGCGTGGCTGCGCGGGATCTGGTAGGCACGCAATACCGGCTCGCCGGTCTTGGGCGACACGAAGGTCATGCGCTCGCGGTTTTCCGGCGCCGCCGCAATGTCGTAGAGCCGCGCGATCGAGCGTGCCGCCTCACGAAAGGCCACATGGCGGGTGACGTCCTTGACGCGCTCGCCATCGACGAACACCTGCCGTCCGTCGTCGAGCGAGCGAAGATATTCCGAGCCGGTTCGCATGGATTCGCCCTTCAAGCCTTCGCGCTATTGGCAATGAGCTCGACCAGCTTGTGCGGCGTGACCGGCGTCTGCGCAATCCGCACGCCGAACGGTTGCAGCGCGTCCTCGATGGCGGAGATCACCGCCGCCGCCGTCGGGATGGTGCTGACTTCTCCCGCGCCCTTGGCGCCGAGCGGATTGAGCGGCGACGGGGTCTCGCGATAGAGAATCTCGATGCTCGGCACTTCGGTCGCGCTCGGGAGGAGATAGTCGGCCAAGGTCGTCGTGACCGGCTGGCCGCTCTCGTCGTACCCCATCCATTCCAGCACCGCATTGCCGATGCCGTGCGCCACGCCGCCGCGCACCTGGCCGTCCACCATCATGGGATTGATCAGGGTTCCGGAATCCTGCAGCGCGACATAGTTGATGAGCTTGACCGCGCCGGTGCCGGGGTCGACCTCGACCTCGACCGCGTGGCAGGCATTGGCATAGGCGAGCGCGTCGGTTCGCCAGTTCACTTCGGCCGCGAGGCCGGGCGCGACATCCGGCGGGAATCCATAGCCGGGCGCGCCTTTGAGGATGCGCGCGAGCTCGCCCAGCTTGACCGAAAGTTGTGGCGCGCCCACGACGCGCACCTCGCCGTCGGCGATCTCGAGATCGTGCTCGGCCGCTTCCAGCACATGGCTCGCGAGCTTCTTGGCCTTGTCGGCGACGGCGCGCGTCGCCAGCAGCACCGACGAGCCCGCGGTTACGGTCTGCCGGCTGGCGAAGGCGCCGAGACCGAGCGAGACGCCGCCGGTATCACCCGGCACCACGGTGATGTCCTGCGCGCGCAGGCCGAGCTCGCCGGCGCAGATCTGCGCGAGCGCAGTGCGCAAGCCCTGCCCGATCGCGGCCGCGCCGGTATAGACCGAGACGCGCCCGGTATTGGACACCCGCACCGCGCCGGATTCGAACGGACCGCGCCCCGTGCCCTTGATGCCGTTGGCGAGCCCGAGGCCGATGTAGCGGCCCTCCGCCCGCGCGGCAGCCTGCCGGCGCGGAAAATCCTTCCAGCCGGCGACCTCCAGGACTTGCGCCTGGCAGGCGGGGTAGTCGCCGCTGTCGTACTGCATGCTCGCGCCGGAGCGCGCCTTGAGCGGCTTCGTGTAGGGCATCTTTTCCGGCGGGATCAGATTGCGCCGGCGCACCTCGGCGCGGTCGAGATGCAGCTCGTTCGCGATGCGATCCATGAGGCGCTCCATGGCGAAGGCCGCCTGCGGATAGCCGGCACCGCGCACCGACGACACCGGCGTCTTGTTGGTGGCGACGACGGCGACGTCGATGGACAAGGCGGGAAGCATATAAGGCCCGCTCATCATCGAGGCCGAGTTGTAGGGAATGTTGACGTCCTGCAAGGCATAGGCGCCGAGATCGTGCATCAACCGGCCGCGTACCCCGAGGAGCCCGGCATCGGCGTCGACCGCGACATCGATCGACCAGTACTGGTCGCGTTCCTGCGCGGCGTTGGTGAAGTGCTCGCGCCGGTCCTCGATCCACTTGACCGAGCGCCGCAGGAGCTTGCTGGCGGCGACCACCGCGATGTCCTCCGGGTAGACGCACAGCTTGGGACCGAAACCGCCGCCGACGTCGGGCGTGGCCACGCGCAACCGGCTCTCGTCGAAATCAAGGAGCGCGGTCAAGGACTGGAACAGGTCGTGGGCCTTCTGGGTCGATGCCCAGACCACCAAGGCATCGTCGCGCCAGTCCGCGACAATGCCGCGGCCTTCGATCGGATGGGCGGCGCCACGATGCTGCCAGAGCTCGGCGTGCAACACGTGCGCCGCCTTGCCGAACGCAGCGTCGGCGTCGCCGTAGGCCACCTTGAAGGTGGCGGCGACATTGCTGTTGAGCTCGCGCCGCACCGCCGGCGCGGCCGGATCGGCCGCCTTGCGGCAGTCGGACACCGCTGCAAGCGCGTCGTAGTCGACATTGACCAGCGCCGCCGCGTCCTCGGCGAGGTAGCGGCTGTCGGCAAGGACGAGCGCGACCGCCTCGCCGACATAGGACACCTCGCCGTCGGCGAGCGCGAACGACCAAAAGCGGTCGAGCGGAGCCCCGGAATTGGAGTGGCGCAGCATCCGGCGGTTGGCGAGGACCGGCGCGAGATCGTCGAGCGTGAGCACCGCGTGCACGCCCGGCAGCGCCAACGCGTCGTGCGCGTCGACCGAGCGGATCGCGGCATGAGGATGCGGGCTGCGCACGAACGCGGCGTGCAACACCCCGGCACAGGCGATGTCGTCGACGAAACGTCCCTTCCCGATCAGCAGGGGCTGATCCTCGAGGCGAGGAAGGCGCGCTCCGATCAATCCGCCCATCGCCACCGCGTCAGTCGGACATGGCCTTGGCGGCCTTGGCGATAACATCCTTGGGCGTGGCATAGGCCTCCGCCAGCAGCGCATCGAGCTTGGCCGCGCCCACGGGCTGGACCTCGAAATCGAGGCGCCGTGCCTCGGCGAGAAAATCCGGGTCCGCGGTCGTGCGCTCGAAGGCGGCAATCAACGTCGCCCTGCGGTCGGAAGGAATGCCCGGCGGGGCCGCGAACGGCCGCGCCATGGCCTGTCCGATCAGGAGCAGGTTGAGGATTTGAGCCTGGTCCGGGCGCGTCGCGAGCTCGCTCGCGGACGGCACGTCGGGCAATTCCCGCTGTTTCCTGATCCCCGCCTGGACCAGGAGGTTGGCCTTTCTTTCCTTGGTGAGCCAATGCGGATAGCGGCCCTTGAGCGTGCTCCATGAGAGCCCGCACAGCCCATCGACCTCGCCGCGCTCGACCGCGAGCTGAATCTCGTTGGTGCCGGGATAGCCGGTTACGAGCTTGATCCGGGCGCCGAACAGGTTGCGGTAGAGCAACGCAAAGATGTTGGGATCGGAGCCGGCACCCTCGCCGCCTAAGGTCGCGGGCGTGGACAGAAGATCGCTGAAGGTCTTCACCGGCGCATCATGGCGGGTGATACAGAGGCTCACCTCGTCGGTCACGCTGCCGAGCCAGGTGAACTTCCTGCTGTCGAACTCGGCCTTGTCGAGGAGCGGGGCAATGCCCTGGCTGCGCGAGAAGGTGCCGATGACCGAGCCGTCCTTCGGCGCCACGGAGTAGAGGTAGTTGGCGGCCTTGAGGCTGCCGGCGCCGGTCATGTTCTGCGGCAGCACGTTGGGATTGCCGGGAATATGCTTGCCGAGATGGCGCGCCAGCAGCCGCCCGTAGGCGTCGTAGCCGCCCCCCACGCTGTAACCGATGAGGAGCGAGACGGTCTTGCCTTTGTAGAAGTCCTCGACCCCGGCACCGAGCGCCGGCACGGCCGGCAACGCCGCGGCCAAGGCGACGGCGATAGACGCGTACCGGCGGATCAACTGCATGGCGTATTCCCGAGCCTCATCATTTCCGCTCGTCGCACTGGTCGTCCGGATGGAGCGGAGCGAAATTCGGCATGGTTGCCGCGCGGCGCGACCACCCGCATTGCGCTTCGCTCCTCTGGGCTACGAGGGCAGTTGCGCGAACCAGAGCGCTCGCGCCCCCCTGATCTGGAGGACGAGGTAGTTCTGCGCGGCAATCGCTCGAAAAACAAGCGTCTGGCGATCGCAAACGGGAGATATCGCGCGCTCACTGTTCGGAGGTGGGCTCGATCCCGGGTTGCCCCGGCTTCGCCTCCATCGCGTCGGCGCCGTGCCCGTCGCTCTTGCCGTTCTTCGATTTTGACGGCTCTGCCGACAGATCAGCGGGCTGCTCGACATCGGCGCCGTTCTGCGGCGTCGCCCGCGCCGCGAGCCCGCGTTGCAACCGGGCGTAATCCCTGCGGGTCGTCTCCAGCGCGCCCTGGGCGACGGCGAGCTCGACGCGCTCGCGCTGAAGCGTCTCGTTGAGGTCCTCGATGCGCTTCACGGCTCTTGCCCGATACGCTCGGGCGTCATGCTCGAGCTGATCGACGCGGTCGGTGAGCGACTTGATCGTCTGCTCGGCATGCGCGAGCGAGGTCTCGCGCGCCTTCGCGGTCTCGGCGAGGCCACTTGACCGTTCGAGCAGCATCGCGCGCGTCTGTTCAAGCTCCTTGACCTTGACTTCCAGCTCATCGCGGGCGGCGGCGAGCCGTTCGACCGTCTTCTCGGTGGCGTTGCGAGCGATGGTCGCCTCCACAGACTTGCGTTCCGAGCTCCTGATCTCCTCGGTGCGCGCCACCAGGTTCTGCCGCACTTCGGAGAGCAGCTTCTCGGCGGTTCCGGCACGCGAACGCATGGCCTCGAGCTGCAAATTGAGCGCGTAGCTTTCGGACTGGTGTCGCTCGTTGGCCTCGTCGCGGGCAGCGCAAAGCGCTGCGCGTTCGCTCTCGACCGAGGCGAGGGCGCTTTCCATCTGCTCGAGCCGCGCCCGCGTCGCGACCAGGGCGCTCTCGCTCTCGGCGAGGCGGCGCGACAAGCGCGAGCTCTCGGCGAGCGTTTGCTCCAGCGCCGTCTGCAACGAGCGTTTGTCGGTCTCCATCAGCGAGAGCTTTTCCCGAGTGAGCGCGCCCTCGGCCTGCAACTCGACGATCCGCTTGTCGGCGCTGTCGGCGTGATCGACGAGAATCCGATTTGCCTCGCCTACCGACCGGGCATTGACGGTCTCCTGCGCCAGTTGACTGCCGAGATTGGCGAGCTCGGCGCGCACGTCCACGAGGTCGCTGGTCAGCTCCGCTTTGTCGTTCTCGAGCCCGCGCGCGGCTTGTTGTGTCAGCGCCAATTCCCGCCGAAGCGACTGGTTGTCGCTCTCCAAGTCCGCAACACTTTTTTCGAGCGCTTGGCATTCGTCCCGGACCGTTTCGTGTCTCGCACGCAGATCCGCGAGCGCGTTGCGCAAACCGGCGTTGTCGGTCTTTTCATGCTCGAGCGCCCGCAGTGCAGCCCCGATGGGTTCGACCAGGTCGTGGAAGGCACCCCGGACGTCGTCGAGCGCGGAAATGCGACGATCGGTGTCGAGCAGCAAGTTGCGCAGCGTCTCGTTGCCCTCGCCGATGCGGGCACTGACATCGGCGAAAGTCGCCGCGTTGTCCTCCGGGGTGCCGCTCGTAGGGTGCTGGACAGGAGGCGCGGGTACCGGCGGGGCTACGGACGAGGAGGCGACACCCTTACGGCCGAGAAAATCGGAGATCGTACCCATGGTATCTCCACAACTAACGGTAACCGCCACAACCGGTAAAGCTATACTCATTTTTGGAACCTGTCGCCACAAAACACGGGTTTCACGCGTATAACGCAGCGCGCTCAAATGGTTGTGGGGGCGAGGTCGTCGCCGCCTCGGCTCATGCCCGCGGCAAGACGTGCGCCCATTTGGCGCGGATGCTGGCATCGAGCTCCTTGCTCGATCGCGCCACGATCGGAAAGGTCTCGCGCCGCGACCATGGCTTGCAGGCGTCGATGACGACCCGCGCGTTGCGCGGATCGTCGCTGCCATAGGCCATGGGATCCAGCGCCGTGCTCCAGCAGCCACGCAGGATCTCGATGCCCTCGCGCGGCTCGAAGCGCGTGCAGATCGCCCACACCACCTGGTCCATGTCGGCGGGATCGATGTCGTCATCGACCACCACCACCACCCGGTTAGCATAGGCGCCGGCGTGGCATTGCGAGGCGATCAGCCCGGCCTGCTTGGAATGGCCGCCGTATTGCTGCTTGATCGCGACCGTGAGCCAGAGCCGGCTGCCGCCGGCCGCGTGTGCCCACACGCCTTTGACCTCGGGCACGCCGGCGGCTTCGAGCTGGTTCCAGACCGCGCCGGAGCGGTAAGTGCCGCGGTAGAACGAGTCGTCGTCGGGCGGCACCCCGGGGATGGCGCCGAGCAAGATCGGGTCGTCGCGGTGCATGAAGGTCGCGATGCGGATCGCCGGCTCCTTCTTTTTGCCGCCGGCGTAGTAGCCCGTCCATTCGCCCAGCGGCCCCTCCTCGATCACGTCACCGGGATGGATGAAGCCTTCGAACGCGATCTCGGCCTGCGCCGGTATCGGCAGGCCGGTCGCCGGCGCCACGATCACCTCGACCGGCTCGCCGATCAGGCCGCCGGCAACGTCGTACTCGTTCTTGCCGTAAGGAATCTCGAGGCCGGCCACCATGAACAATGCCGGATGCATGCCGACGACGACCGCGACCGGGCAAGACTCGCCGCGCTCGTGGTAGCGGCGCTTGATCAAGTCGCCGTGCTTGCCCTTGGAGCACATCACGGTCGCGAGACCGGGGCCGTGCGACTGCACGCGATAAGCGCCGTAATTGATCCAGCCGGTGTCGGGGTCCTTCATGACCACCATGCAGCCAGTGCCGATGTAATAGCCGCCGTCATGCTCGTGCCAGCGCGGCGTCGGAATTTTTTGGATATTCACGTCGTCGCCGCTGCTGACGTTCTGCATCAGCGGCCCCGATTTGACCGCGACCGGCGCGATGCTCGGCGCCTCCTTCATGTATTTGCGCCAATACGAGACGAGCTCGATCGCGGAGCCGTCAATCGGCCTGCCGAGCGTGAGGTTGATGCGCCGCACCGAGGTGAGAATGTTCGCGAGGATGCGGTGGCCGCGGGGGTAGCCCGGAACGTCGTCGAACAGGACGGCGGGGTTGCCCATCTTGCGCATGTAGAGGTCGACAATGCCGCCGATTTCCGCCTCGCGCTCGGCGCCGTTGATCTCCTGCAGCTCGCCCGCCGCGCGCAGTGCATCGATCCAGGCCCGCAGGTCTTGCCTCGATGCCTTGGTTGCACCCTTCGGCGCCTTCTTCGATGCGCGCTTTTCGCCCTGGATGTCGGCAATAGTCATGGGGCACTCCTCGCTTGCCCACGCAGCTTACCGCGCGGCCCGGACGAAGCGGAGCGGAATCCGGGGCTCGCCCTGCGCGGCGAGACCTCCTCCGTTGCGCCATGGCACGTCCTCAAGCCGTTCACGCCCGGCTTCGCGGGTCATGGACGCGCGTCAAGACGCTCAACCTCCTGCGTACCTACCGGCTGCGCCGGCCGTTCAAGATCGCTTTGAGGCGCTGTGGCGTCACCGGCAGTTGCGTCACCGCGCCCGGCGCGCCGATGGCCTCGTCGATGGCGGAGGCGATCGCGGCGCCGACCCCGGTGATGCCGCTCTCGCCCGCCCCCTTGATGCCGAGCGGATTGAGCGGGCTGCGATAGTCCTCGCGCAGCATGACGTCGACCCTGGGCGTCTCGCGCACCGTCGGCAGGAGGTAATCCGCGAAGGTCGTGGCCAGCGGGTCGCCGCGCTCGTTGTAGGTGAACTCCTCGAGCAGCGCGCCTCCCAGTCCCTGCGCGAATCCGCCGACGATCTGTCCTTCCACCAGCGCGGGGTTGATGGCGCGCCCGATATCGTAGGCGATGACATAGCGCTCGATCTGCACGCTGCCGGTGTCGCGGTCGACCTTCACCACGGCGAAATGGATGCCGTAGGGATAGACCTGATGCTCCACCCGGAACCAACCTTCCGCCGAGAGGCCGGGCGCACGCGCGCCGAGCGTCTTCGAGGTCGGCGCCAGGTGACCCGCAATCTCGCCCAGGCTCATCGAGGGTCCCGCGGGCTGGTCTTTGCGCACCACCTTGCCGTCAACGATATCGAGCGCCTCGGGACGCGCCTGCATCAGCTCGGCCGCCACTTCGATCGCTTTCGTCCTGAGATTCACGGCGCCGTTGTGGGTGGCGGATGCCGTCATCACCGTCGCGCGCGAGGCATGCGCGCCGATGCCGTAGGCGATGCGGTCGGTCTGGCCGTGGGTCACGCGCACCCGCTTGTAGTCGACGCCCAGGGTCTCGGCGCAGACCTGCGCCATCACGGTTTCGAAGCCCTGGCCGAGCGAGGCGCCACCGGTGATGAGCTCGATGCTGCCGGCGGTATCGACCTCGATGCGCACGCCGTCGGCGGGGCCGAGCCCGCTCTTCTCGACGAACATCGCGAAGCCGGCTCCGACCGCCTCGCCGGCCGCACGGCGGCGCGCCAGCGAGGCCTTGAGCTTGTCCCATTCGAGCTCGGCGAGCAGCTTGTCCAGAAGCCCGACATAGTCCCCGGAGTCGTGCTCGATCTCCTCGCCCAGCGCCTCCAACGGCCGGTGATAAGGCATCTCGTCGGCGCTGATGGCGTTGCGCCGGCGCACGTCGTTCGGATCCATGCCGAGCTTGTTCGCAATGGCATCGATGAGCCGCTCGCGCACGAAGGTGGTCTCGTAGCGGCCGGGCGCACGATAGGTCGCCGCCGGCGTCTTGTTGGTGAGGCGAAAGTGCCCGACCGCGCGATAGGCGGGGACGCGATACGGTCCCGGCAGAATGCCCGCCGTCATGTGCACGACGCGGGCGGCGTGGGTGCGCACATAGGCGCCCTGGTCGTGGAAATAGCGGTCGTCGATGGCGAGGATGCGGCCTTCGCCGTCGACCGCCGCGCGCACGCGGTGGAGCTGCTGGCGCGAGTGATTGGCGGCGATCAGGTGCTCGCGCCGGTCCTCGATCCATTTCACCGGCCGGCCGAGCCGCATCGCCGCGACGCAGACCAGCACGTCTTCCGGATAGAGCTCGCCGCGGATGCCGAAGCCGCCGCCCACATGCGATTCGTGCACATGGATCGACGACGGCGCGAGGCCGAGCATGCGCGCGAGCAAATCGCGATTGCGATGCGGCACCTTGGCGGCGCCGTGCAGCTCGAGGAGATCGCGCGCGGCGTCGTAGCGGCCGATCGCGCCTCTCGCCTCGAGCGGCACGCCGGAATGGCGGCCGATCGCGAGCTCGAGCTCGACCACGACGGGGGCGGAGCGAAACTCCGCGTCGACGTCGCCGTAGCCCTGGCGGATCACGGCCACTTCGGTATCGCGGCCGGGCGAGAACTCTCCCGGCTCGGCCTCGGCGGCGAGCAGAATCGGCAGCTCCTCGATCGCGACTGCAACGAGGTCGGCAGCGTCCTCGGCGACGTAAGGGTCTGCGGCGAAGACGGCGGCGACCGGTTCGCCGACATAGCGCACGCGATCGGTCGCCAGCACCGGTTGCCGGTAAGGCTCGAGGGAGGGTATCCGCCCTTCGCGGAAATCGATCGGCGGCACGTCGGCAATGTCTGCCGCCGACCAGACGGCGGTCACGCCGGGCAACGCCCGCGCCGCCGCAAGGTCGATCGAGACGATCTTGGCGTGAGCGTGGTTGGCACGCACGACGCGCATGTGGAGCTGGTGCGGAAAGGCGATATCACCGGCGAAGCGGCCACGGCCGCGGACCAGCGGCGGGTCCTCCAGCCGCTCGACCGACTTGCCGATCCATATGGTGCTGCCGGCGGTCATCGGGGCTGAGCCGCGCCGGCGAGACCGCGCCGGCCAATGGCGCCTTGAATTCCTCGCGCCGCATGACATCGAAGCGGCACGGGCGTCATCGGATGCCACCGCCAATGCGGCGCCCGTCGCTGAAGGCAGGAACGATCACCGCAAGACGTGTCC
>JBAUOM010000232.1:0-6060 GCA_049579765.1 Xanthobacteraceae bacterium | reverse complement strand
GCCCGGCATCGATGACCTCAGCGCCGGCGGCTTCGGCGCGCGCCACGGTGCCATCGCGGCTGCCGCCGTCCGCCACTATGATGCGGGCCGCCAACGGGCGCGGGATGCGGCGCACGACGTCTCCGATCGAATGCTCCTCGTCGAGCGTGGGTATGATCACCACGATCTCGCCGGCTGCGGCTCTGGCCGGCGCGCCGTGAGTGCTCCCCAGCGCCGCCCCGCTCATGCTAGAGGCTCCAGCGCAGGCCGCAGCTTGCGCAGGCCGAGGGCGGCTTGTCCGAAAGGAGCGCTTCCCGGAACGAACGATAGGCCGCGCCGTTCCAGATCTCATGCAGCGTCTCCTGGGTGGCGTCACCCAAGGTGTAGTGCTCGTAGCCGCGCTGCGAGAACGGCGCGATGCAGCAAGGCAGTGCACGGCCGTTGGCGGTAAAATACATCACCGTCCAGGGGCGCCGGCAAAGGCTCCACGGCGAGCCGCCGTCGTGGCGTTCGAGGCTCATACCCGGCTCCGATGCGGCGCCGGAGGCGCTGAAGCTGATGCCGTAGGCGCGCGCAAGCTCGGTGGCCGCGTCGAGATGAGCTTTCTCTTCGTGCGTCATCTGCTCGTACAGCGCCTGGTCCGGCCGCGCCATGCCGATCGCATCGTTGTCGAAAAACACCAGGCGCTGCAGGTAGACCTCGCGCACGCCGATCTCGGCGGCCACCTGCACGAAGGCCGGCAGCTCGGCGATCGTCTCCTTCAGCCCCGTGAGCCAGGCGGAAACCCGCGGCCGATCCTTGCCTTCGCGCTCCTGCAGATTACGGAAGGCACGGACGTTCTTCAGGATACGGCCGAAATAGTCCTTGCCGCGAATGGCCAAGTAGGATTTCGCATTCGCGGCATCGAGCGAGACGCGGAGCTCGTCGAGGCCGGCTTCGATCAGCGCCCGGCCGTTCCGCTCGTTGAGGACGGTGCCGTTGGTGTTGAACAGCACGTAGGTGCCGCGCTCCTTGAGGTAGCGCACCATCTTCGGCAGGCTCTTCACCAGCATCGGTTCGCCGACCCCGTGCAAGACGGCGCGCTCGAGATCCGGAATCTGATCGACGATCGAGGTGAACAGCTCCCAACTCATGTCGGCGGGAGGCTCGAGCTCCTCGTAGGTGCGCGGACAGGTCGTGCACAGAAGGTTGCAGCGGTTCGTGGTCTCGAGATAAACGCAAACCGGCCGGCGCGTCGCGCGCTCGCTGCGCTGCGCGCCCGCGCTCTCGAAATAGCGGTGGGGATCGAGCTTGGTCTCAGACGGCGACTGCATCGGCTTGACGCTCCTCCAGGCTGCGTCGGCCGCGAACGGCAAACTCGGCGATCAGAATAAGAATGCTGGGGCCGTAGATCGGCAGCATATTCCAAAGTGTGGGCGGCCAGTGCCCGAGATAGAGGAAACCGCAGGCGCAAGTGAGATAGACGATGCCGACCATGGGGTAGAAGCAGACGAACGGCACGAGCCACGCGAAATACCACGGGTAGTGCGGCGAGACCAGGAAAGTGAAGGCGACGGCGAGCAGCATGGCGCCCGCGAGGTCGGCGCCCGGCGGGTCGCGCATGACGACCAAGAGGGCGAGCGCCGCCATGACTGCCGCAGCCACCGCGAGATAGATGGCGAATGCCTGCTGCGGCAGCGGGACGATCGCATCGAGGAGTTGCCATAGAAAAACGCCCGAGCCTTCGTCGAGGCCCTCCTCGGAGAGGTAGCGGCGCAGGAATCCCAGCACCTTCGCGCCGGCGCCGATATAGGGCAGATAGAGAACGGCAACGGTCGCGAGGAAAGCGGCCGGGAAGCGCCAGTCCCAGCGGCGGTAGAGCGCCGGACCCGTCACCACCGGGAAATACTTGAGGAGCACGCCAGCCCCGAAGGCGATGCCGGCAAGGAGCGGCGAGCGCCGCTCCACGGCCAGCAGGGCCAGCAGGAGAAAGGCGATGGCGACGATATCGACATGGCCGCTGCGTGCGAACTCCCACAGCGGCAACGGATGCCAGGCGTAGAGCAGGATGCGCGAGCGCGGCAGGCCCCGCGCCGCGAGCAACTGCATGATGATCCAGACCGCCAGCGCTTCGAACGCCACCATGGCGGCCTTCATGGCGATCGTGGCTTCCGATATCCGGGTGACGAGGTAGAAGACGATCTGGGAGGTCGGCGGATAGATCGTCGGGGCATAGTCGGCGCGATTGATATGCGGATAGATCGCGCCGTCGCGCAGGGCGGCGAGCATGGCATCCGCGGGCACATGGAGGTAGGGGTTGATGCCGGCGCCCTGCACGCGGCCGTCCCAGACGTAGCGGAAGATGTCGGTCGAGACCGGCGTGCCCGGCAGGAGGAGGCAGCGCATGGCCAGGCCGACGAGGAGGATGGTCGCGAGGGCGCGTCCGCCGACAGCGCCATCCGGCTCGCCCTTGATGACGAGCCATGCCGCGACGGCATAAGGCACGGACTGCAGCAGCATGAAGACCCCCACGCGCGGGTCGTCCGGCTGCGTGACCGCAACTGCGCCCGCGAGCGAGAGCGCCAGCAGGCAGGCCGCAAGTCCCAGCAGCGGCCAGTCGAGCCCCGTGATCCGCTTCACTCCGCAGCCCTCCGGAATTCGGCGCAGGCGAGACGGTCCTTGAAGTCCGAATTTTCGAGGAGCGATTGCATCAGCGCGCGCACATGCCGCGCCGCATTGGGGCGAAGGTTGGGCGCGAAGGAACGTCCCTCGAACAGCTCAGACTGCAGCATGTACAGCGTCCTGACGTCATCGACGTCGTACCACTTCGGCAGGATGTGCACCGGCAGGCCCAGCTCGGCGGCACGCTCCAGCGTTTGTCGCGCCACGTGCTCGGTGCTCCAGGCAATATCCTGGAACAGAGGTCGATGCATGGCCTTCACGCCGAGCAGGTAGTAGCCACCGTCATCCGCGGGTCCGAGCACGACGCGGTCGCCGGGCCGTGCAAGCGTCTCGGCGGTCTCGACCAGCAGCGCCGGCGGCAGCGTCGGGCTGTCGGAATTGAGAACGACGGCGCCGGTATGACCACGCTGCAAGAGCTGCATGATCGCGCACGCGAGGCAGTCGCCGAAATTCGGGTACCAGGCGTCGATCAGCCCGATCTCACCCGGTAGATTCTCCTGAAAAAAGCTCCGCGCGTGGGGCGGGCCGAACGCCATATAGGCAGCGATGGAGGCCCGCGCGGAGGCGGCGAGCATATTGTCGCCCACATCGCGCAGGAACGCGGTGTTGCATTGGGCCGCTTCGTCCCAGGTCAGCGGCGGAACCAAGCGCGTCTTGGTGCGCCCGGGCATGGACGCCTTGGCCATGACGGCGATACCGCAGGCCGGGATCGAGACGCTCTCGCTACCAGGGCCTCCAGCCCGCATGACCATGCCTCCCGACTCACCGCTCATGCGCATTTCACACGGTGGCACATGAGAAAGCGTTTCATGCTGCGTGGCCAGCCTTCAGTTGCCGGCGAAGAGCGGAAGGGGCATTGCGCTCACGCACTCGTGAACGCCGTTTCCTGCCGATAGTTCCGTCGCTTACAGGCGTGCGGCGACGGCCATCGAGAAGCAAGATGACGCCGGCTTCAAATCTTGCTGCGAGAACCGCGCGCTGGGCGCGTTCCGGGCCGCCATACGAGAGCACATGCCTCGCGCGGTCAATGGTCGGTGGAAATCACGGGGCCGACGCGCGACGGCCGCGGTATCGGGCGGCATCCGCCGCCTTGGCTCCGCCTGGGCGGGGCCGAACGCTGTGACGTTTCGAGGTCGAGGCCCACGGCGGCCGGGAGACTGCGTAGGTTGTTGGCGACGTGGGCGGCGGCCGGATAGCTCCGGGCGAGATTGTCCGAGACGACGGCAAGTTGCGACACCGCGCGGACCCGGCTTGAAACCGTGCTTCGTATTATTGTCCAGCCTGCGTGCGCAATATCCCGGCATGGAGCTTCAGATCATGGACGCGGGAGCCGACGAGCTACAGGCCCGGCTGCTCGATGGCTCGTTGGAGGCCGCAATCTACTGCTGGCCTGATCGGATCGACGAACGGCTCCACTGTCTGCCGCTCTTCCGCGAGCAGTTCTTCATCGTGGTGGGTCTGCAGCATCGGCTGGCTGCGAACAATGCGGTGCGCGTGAGCGACCTCAACGGCGAGCGCTACCTCAACCGCATCAACTGCGAGCAGGTCAATCTGGCGCGCGACATTTTTGCCCGCCACGGCACGAAGGTCGAAAGAGTCTATCGCAGCGACCGCGATGACTGGATCCTCGCCATGGTCGCAGCCGGCCTGGGATTCGGATTCATGCCGCAATATTCGATCTCGGAGCGCCCGGACGTCGTGGTGCGGCCGCTGATCGAGCCGGAGTTCTGGCGCGAGGTAAGCCTGGTCACCGTGCGCGGGCGACCGCATTCACCCGCGATCGGCGCGCTCGTGCGCGAGGCCATGTGCACGCAATGGTGCGGCGCTCCCGCGCTGGCCGTGCAGCAGAGCCGCGGCGCGCAAGGGTGGCCAAATGGCATTGGCGCCTGCAAAGAATTGAGGCTTTCCGGGCTCCGTTGGCTCGACGGGACGCCAGGCCGATACAATCTGAGATTGTTAACAGTCTCGCGCTCTCTCGTTTCTGTTCATCGCCGGGTCAGATTGGACCCGGTAAGGTCGCCGCCCCGCCTCCCGTCTCAGGCCAAGTACCAATGCGTTTCTCCGCGAGTGCCCCATGACCGAGACGGCGATTGCCTCGCGCGGGCAAGGGTCGCTTCGTGCCTCCTATCTGGCGGCGACGCTGGCGTGCCTCGTGGCGCTGCTCGCGCCGGCGGCGTGGAACGGCTATCCGCTGCTCCAGTACGACACCGGCGGCTACCTCGCCCGCTGGTACGAGGGTTATCTCGTGCCGAGCCGTTCCACGGTCTTCGGGCTGTTTCTCCACCTCGGCGAGGGCCTTCATTTCTGGCCGGAGCTCCTCCTGCAGGCCGGATGCACGGTCTGGGTGATCTGGCTGGTGCTGCGGGTGTTCGGGCTCGGCACCGGTCCATGGCGGCTCACCATGGTCGTCGCCGGACTTTCGCTGGTCACGGCATTGCCGTTCCTGAGCAGCATGCTGCTGACCGATATCTTTGCCGGGCTCGCCGTGCTCTCGCTCCATCTGCTGGTCTTTCATCGCGCCGATCTCGGCCGCGCGGAGCGCTTCGGGCTTTTCCTGCTCATCGCTTTTGCCGCGGCGTCGCATAGTGCGACGCTCGCCGTGCTGCTCGCCGTCTCCGTCGCGTTCATCCCCCTGTTGCTGTGGTCGAGCGCACCCCTGATCAGGCTGCTCCCCGCCGGTGGCGCCGTTGCAGCCGGCGCGGCCATGCTCTTCGCCGCGAACTTCGCATTGTCGGGGCAACTCGCCTGGACGCCGGGCGGCTTCGGGATTGCGTTCGGCCGCATGCTGCAGGATGGCATCGTCAAACGCTATCTCGACGAGCATTGCCCCGATGCGCGGCTGAAGCTCTGCCCGTATCGGAAGGAACTGCCGCGAACCGCCGACGACTTCCTCTGGAGCTACGGCGTCTTCAACGAGCTCGGCCGATTCGACGGGCTCGGGGAGGAAATGCGCTTCATCGTCCTGCACAGCATGCAAGAGTATCCTTTGCAGCAGATCGAAACCGCGCTGGCGGCCACGGCGAGCCAGCTCGGCATGGTTGCGACCGGACACGGAATAAACAATGAGATCTGGCACACCTACGGGATCATCAAGCGCTTCATCCCCGGGGAGGTGCCGGCCATGCAGAGAGCCCGGCAGCAGCAGGGCAGTTTGCGCTTCGATCTGATCAATCTGGTGCACGTGCCGATCGCGCTCGGCTCGATACTGCTCGCGCTCGTGCTCCTTGTGACTGCGTCGGCTCGCGGCCGCTGGGACGACTCGGCCCGCCTCGCCGCCACGGTGACGGCCGCCCTGCTTGCGAACGCCTTCGTCTGCGGCGCGCTGTCCGGGCCGCACGATCGCTATGGCGCACGCATCGCCTGGCTTGCGACGCTCGCCGGTGCGATCGCCCTCCTGCAAGTCGTCACGTCGTTCGCGGC
>JBAUOM010000231.1:0-6022 GCA_049579765.1 Xanthobacteraceae bacterium | reverse complement strand
GCCATCGGCTCGCATCCGCTCGACTATCTCGCCGCCGGGCTGCGGCTGCCGGCCGACGAGTTCGGCCTGGTCGCGACGCTGCGCGGCGAGCCGGTGCCGATGGTGCGTGGGCGGACCAACGGGGTGCTGGCGCCGGCCGACGCCGAGATGATCATCGAAGGCTATTTCGACGAGCTCGGCTATCGCGAGCGGGAAGGGCCCTACGGCGAGTTCTACGGCTTCTACGGGCCGGTACACATGGACCCGGTGTTTCACGTCACCGCCATCTGCATGCGCAAGGACATGCTGCACCAGACGGTATTCCACAGCGGCGACCACCTGAGCTGGACCGATTCCGGCAATCTCGGCGGGCTCAATACCGAGCTGCAGATCTGGAAAGTGCTACGCGCCGCCGGCATCGAGCCCGCGGCGGTGCTGGGAGTCCCGGGAACGAACGGGCGCCAGCACGTGCGGGTGGCGCTGCGGCGGGGACGGCGCGGCGAGGCGCGGCACGCGATCTCGGCGCTGCACGCCATCCCGCGCGTGAAGCACGTCTTCGTCGTGGACGACGACGTCGACGTGTTTTCCGACGAGCAGATGGAATGGGCGATGTCCACGCGCTTCCGGGCCGGAAGCGACATCGTGATGGCGACCGGCTATCCCGGCTTCTACATGGACCCGACCCGCGACGCCAACGGGCTGGTCGACAAGGTGGGCTTCGACCTGACCGCGCCGTATGGCATTCCCGACACGATCGAGACGCGCCGGCCGCGCGCGCCGCGCTTCAACGGGCGCAAGCACTGCGAGACGGCGCGCGAGGCCCTGGCCTCCGGCCCGTTGTTCTTCTCCCAGATCATGGAGGCGCTCGGCAGCAGGGATGGGCGCGAGGTCGCGCTCGAGCTCCACGGCTTGCACGAGCAGGGCCTGTTGACGCGGCTCGCGGACGGCGAATGGGCGCTGAAGGAGCAAAAGGAGTAGCCCGCATGAAACGTAGCGTAATGCGGGACGGCCTCGACAAGCGGCGAACTCCCGGATTTCGGTACGCTCCACCCGGGCCATGGCCCGCGTTGCTGATCCTCGCCGCGGCGCTGCTGCCGCTCGAGGCGCAGGCGCAGGAGCTTCCTTCGCGGCCGATCCGCATCATCGTGCCCAATCCGCCCGGCGGCGCTGGCGACATCAGCGCACGGCTGATCGGGCAGAAATTGAGCGAGAGCGTGGGTCAGCCGGTCGTGGTCGAAAACCAGGCCGGCGCCTCGGGCGCAATCGGCATGACCATGCTCAAGCGCGCGACAGCGGACGGAACCACCATCGGCGTCGTCATCTCGCTCGCACAGACCATCGACCTCATCCAGAACAAGACGGCGTCATTCGACATCGTCACGGATTTCACGCCGATCACGGCGATCGCCGACAATCCGGCGGGACTGGTGGTCAACTCGCAGATTGCCGCTCCCTCGCTCGCCGCATTCATCGATCTGGTGCGCAACCGGCCGCGCGAGATCGCCTATGGCAGCGCCGGCATCGGCACCGCACACCATCTCTACGGCCAGGAGCTCAACCGGATCGCCGGCATCGAGATGCTCTACGTGCCCTACAAGGGCGTGACGCCGGCGCTCAACGACCTTCTCGGCGGCCACGTGCCGGCTGCCATCGTCAGCCTGGCCGCCGCGCTGCCGCATATCCGGAGCGGCCGCATCCGGCTGTTGACCGTGTTCGACACCAAACGCTACCCGAAGCTGCCGGACGTGCCCGCGGTCGGCGAGGAGGTAGCGGGCTTCGCGCCCGGGCGCGCCTGGATCGGCCTGATCGGCCCGCGCGACCTGCCTCCCGCGACCACGGCGCGACTCAACCGCGAGATCGTGCAAATCCTCAGGCTGCCTGACGTGCAACAGGTGCTGGCCGACAACGGGCTCGAGATCATCGCCAACACGCCCGCCGAATTCTCCGCCATGATCAAGGAGGACGCCCGCATCTGGAACGCCGCCGCCGCGAGCGCGGGGTTGCTCGGGCGGTGAATGCGGCTCGATGGCCGCGGCGCGGCCGCTGGCGAAGCTCACCGAGCCCGCGCGGACGATGCAGCAGATCACCGCATGCCGGCGGCGACGAATTTCTCGAGACTCATTGGATCACCCTTCCTGGCGGGCTCGCGCGGCGTGACGTCAGCGAACGGGCTCGCCTCGAGGAACCATTGCCGCCGCGCCGGCAGCTGCCAGCGGCGCTTCATGGCCTGGCTCGCATCCCAACGCACCGGCTCGTTCTCGATGTCGATGACCTGGTAATGGGTGTTGAAGAGCTCGATGCGGTGCCCGTCCGGGTCGCGCAGATAGACGAACAGCGCGTGGCCGGGGCCGTGCCGGCCCGGCCCGAACTCGACATTGGCGGCGAAGCCCATCTCGGCGGCGAGGTCGCAGACGTAGAAGAAGTGATAGGATTCCGGGATGGCGAAGGCGGCGTGATGCAGCCGCGGGCCGGCGCCGGGCGCGAACACGATGTCGTGCGGATTGCCCTTGCGCTGCAGGAACACGAACAGCAGTTCCTCGCTTCCGTCCGGCGAAATGTATTCCGAGAGCCGGAAGCCCAGGCTCATCCAGAATTCGCACGCCCTCTGCACGTCGGGCACCAGCAGCTGGAAATGATCGATCCGCTGCGGCACCGCGCCGTGGTGGTGCTCGAATGCGACGACGAGGCGGGGCTTCACCTCCATGGTGGCGCAGAACTCGATCGGCGCGCCGCTCGCGTCGGCGACGTGCAGCGTGCGGCCTTGGTGCGGGACCTCGGCCCATTGCACGGGCAGGCCGGCCTTCTGGAAGAAGAACCTGGCCTTTTCCAAATCCTCCTCGCTGAAGACGCGCATGCCGACGCGTTCGGCCTGCGGCGCGCCCTGCGCGCGCTTGAGCACGAGGCTGTGATGGCACGCCTCGGCGACGCCGCGCAGGTAGAGCGTGTCCTTGTCCTCGTCGCTCACGATGAAACCGATGAGGTCCACGTAGAAATTGCGGGCGACCGAGAGATCCTTGACGGTCAGCACCGAATGGCTGGCGCGCGTGACGTTGAACGGCGGGTTGTAGACGGGTTTCGGAATGCTCATGGCGCGCTCCAGCGACGGTGTGGATCGGACACCGTTTCTAGCCTATGGAGGCGTCGTATCCCAATGTTTGAGCGAGCAAGGCGGCGCTGCGCGCTCACCGGGCGCCGGCGGACTTCGCCGGCTGAGCCACCGCGTTGAGCGAAAGCGGCGGCTTGGCGCCGACGCTGGCCCGCTCGATCTGGCGCGGCCGCCGCACCGCGCAGAAGCTGTCGATCGCGTCGGTGACTGCGTCGGCGGTGAGGGACTGGCGTTCGGGCGAGCTCAGCTGCACCTCCTCGTCCCGATTGATGATCGAGCCGGCTTCGAGCAGCACGGCGGGCATCCGCGTCGACTTGAGCACGATCAGCTGGTCGTAGCGGTAGACTCCGGCCTTGGCATCCACCAGCAGCCTCTGCCGGTGGCCCATGAACTTCTCGATGTAATGCGACGTGTAGTGCAAGCCGCGGGCCTTCAACTGCTCACCCATCAAGTGGCCGAACAGCAGGCTGCCGTTGGGATCGGCGTTGTCGTTGGAGATGAAGATGGAATGCCCTTTGAAGCGGTCGCTGAAAACATGCTCCTGGCCCTCGTACTCCCACTTCTCCAGGAAGCGGTCCGGGACCGAATCGTGGTGGATCGACAGGAACAGGTCGGGCGCGAGCGCGTTAGCGTGCGCCACGCGCTCGGCGAGGCTCCTGCGGGCCGGCCCGTCGGTGACCAGCAACACGGTGCGGCCGAAGCCGGCATGAAGGAGACGCTGCTCGATCAGCTTTGCGAGCTGCAGGTTGAACTCGTATTCCCAGATGCCGCGCGCGCTGATCGCGCCCGGCGACTGGGCGGTGTGCCCGACATCCACGACGACGCGAAACGCCGCGCGGTCGCAGGCCGACCATGGCTTGGCGGCACCGCCGGATGGTCCGGCCCAGCCGGACTGCCATGCGCCCGGCCCTGCCGCGACCGCCGCAGCCACGGCTGCGGCCATCCCGGCCCGTCGGAAGAAGGCCATCAACGTACCCCCGGTCCCCTTGATTCCCTTGTCTGCCGGCGAATCCCTAATAGGACTTCGGCAGCCCCAGGACCTTCTCTGCAATGAAATTGAGGATCATGTGTGGCGTAATCGGCGCAATCCTCGGGATGAGGACCTCGCGCAGATAGCGCTCGACGTGAAATTCCCTCGAATAGCCCATGCCGCCATGGGTCAGCACCGCGGTCTCGCAGGCACGGAACGCCGCCTCGGCGGCGAGATATTTGGCGGCATTGGCCTCGGCGGCACAGTCCTCCCCGCGGTCGTAACGGCTCGCCGCCTTCATCGCCATGAGGTCGGCGGCCTCGAGCTCCATCCATGCGCGCGCAAGCGGATGGGCGATGCCCTGGTTTTGGCCGATCGGGCGGCGGAAGACCACCCGCTCGCGCGCATAGCGGGCGGCCTTGCGTAGCGCCACGCGGCCGATCCCCACGGCCTCGGCGGCAATGAGGATACGCTCGGGGTTCATGCCGTGGAGGATGGCGCGAAAGCCTTCGCCCTCGGCGCCGATGCGATCGGCGGCGGGGACCGCCATGCCGTCGAAGAACATCTCATTGGAATCGACGGCATGACGGCCCATCTTGTCGATGACGCGCACCGCCACCCGGCTGCGATCGAGATCGGTGTAGAACAGGCTCAGGCCTTCGGTCCGCCGCTTGACCTCCGCCAGCGGGGTGGTGCGGGCGAGGATGAGTACCTTGTTCGCCACCTGCGCGGTGGAAATCCAGATCTTCTGTCCGGACAGGACGTAGCGATCGCCGCGGCGCTCCGCGCGCAGCTTGAGCGCGGTGGTGTCGAGCCCGGCGTCGGGCTCGGTCACGGCGAAGCAGGCCTTGTCCTTGCCGGCAATGAGCGGCGGCAGCATGCGGCGCTTCTGCGCGTCGGTGCCGAACACGACCACCGGCTGCAGCCCGAAGATGTTCATGTGGACCGCCGACGCACCGGTCATGGCGGCACCGGACTCGGCGATCGCCTGCATCATGATCGCGGCCTCGGTGATGCCGAGCCCGGCGCCGCCGCAGTCCTCCGGCATGGCGATGCCGAGCCATCCGGCCTCGGCCAAGGCGGCATGCAGCTCGTGCGGAAAATCCCCGCTGCGATCCTTTTCCAGCCAGTAGTCGTCGTCGAAGCGGGCGCAGAGCTTGCGGATCTCGTCGCGGATCTGCTCCTGCTCCAGGCTCAAGGAGAAATCCATTGCGCGACCCCGCCGCTTTCAGCACCACGATTGTAGCAGCCTCAGATCCTCGCGAGATAGGGCTCGAGCGCAGCGAGGCTCTCGAGGTTGTGGGCGGGAGCGAACAAGTCGACGTACGGCAGCGCGGCCTGCATGCCGCGCGCCTGCGGGCTAAAGTCCCTCCAGCCGATCAGGGGATTGAGCCAGATGATGCGGCGGCACCGTCGCCGCAGCCGTCGCATCTGCATGTCGAGCAGCGCCGGCTCGCCGGTGTCGTAGCCGTCGGACACGATCATGACTGCGGTGCGCGAGTTGATCACGCGGCGCGCATGCCAGCGATTGAAGGTGGCGAGGCTTTCGCCAATGCGCGTGCCGCCGCCGATGCCCTGCGCCATCAGGCCCAGCCGATCGACCGCACGCGCGACGTCACGGTCGCGCATCGACGCCGAGACGTGCGCGAGCCGGGTATGAAAGACGAACGCCTCCGCCTCGCGGAACGAATCGACGACGCCGTGCAGGAAGCGCACGAAGAACGAGGTGTAGAGGTTCATCGAGCCCGAGGCGTCGAGCAGGACGACGAGCCGCAGCGGCTTGGCCTTGCGGCGGCGCCACACCAGCTCGACCGGCGTTCCCCCTCTCGAGACGTTGCGATGGATGGTGCGACGGATGTCGAGCCGGCATCCGCGCCGGCGCGCCTGATCCCGGCGCACGAGACGCGCCCGCATCCGCTTGGCCAGCCGAGCCGCCAGCGCGTGCACCTTGACGATCTCGTCCGGAT
>JBAUOM010000230.1:0-7008 GCA_049579765.1 Xanthobacteraceae bacterium | reverse complement strand
GCACTATCGCGAGGCCTACGGCGTGACGATCGACCCGGCGCGCGTCGTCGTCACCACCGGATCGTCGGCCGCGTTCATCCTGGCGTTCCTCGCGCTGTTCGAGCCGGGCGATCGGGTCGCGGTCGCGCTGCCGGGCTATCCGCCCTATCGTCACATCCTCAAGGCGCTCGGCTGCGAGCCGGTGGCGATCGAGACCACGCAGGCGACGCGCTGGGCGATCACGCCCGAGATATTGCTGGCGAGCCATCGCGCCGCGCCGCTCAAAGGCGTGCTCGTCGCAAGCCCCGCCAATCCGACCGGCACCATGATGACGGGCGAGGCGCTGCGCGACCTCGTCGCCGCCGCCGAGGGCGCCGGCATCCGGTTCATTTCCGACGAGATCTATCACGGGCTCGACTACGCCTTCGCGGCGGAGACCGCCGCGCGGCTCACCGACAATGCCGTGATCATCAATTCGTTTTCGAAATATTTCTGCATGACCGGCTGGCGCATCGGCTGGATGGTAGTGCCGCCGCCGCTGATGCGCCCGATCGATCGCCTGCAAGGCAATCTCGCGATCTCGGTGCCGACGCTGTCGCAGATCGCGGCCGAGGCGGCGTTCGAAGGGCGCGCCGAGATGGAGACGGTCAAGCACGGCTACGAGGAGAACCGCCGCATCCTGCTCGCCGGCCTGCCGCAGGCCGGGTTCGAGAAGATCCTCCCGGTCGATGGCGCCTTCTATCTCTACGCCGACGTGTCGCGCTTCTCCAACGACAGTTTCGACTTCGCCCAGCGCATGCTGGCGCAGACGCACGTGGCCGCGACTCCGGGCGTCGATTTCGATCCGCTGCAGGGCGGGCATTTCATCCGCTTCTGCTACGCCGGAGCGGCGGCGGAGATGCACGAGGCGGTGGAGCGGATCGCGGCGTGGCTCGAGCGTTGAGCTGGCGCAACCGGCTCGGCGCATTCGCCGATCAGCGCGCGGGGGAATTCATGAGCGGATTTCTTCCACCCCGACGGCCGGTCCCGGCCACCATACCGCCGCTGCTCGGCTTCACCGCCGGCTTCGTCGACGCCTGCACGGCGCTCGCGCTGTTCGGGCTGTTCGTGGCCCAGGTCACCGGCAGCTTCGTGCTCACCGCCGTGGCATTCGTCACCAAGGAGCAGGGCGCGGTGACCAAGGTGCTGGCGATCCCGGTGTTCCTGCTCGCCGCCGTCGCGACCACCGTGCTCGTCGTGCTCCTCGAGCGCCGCGGCCGCGCCGCGCTCGCCTGGGCGCTGGGACTGGAATGCGCGGCGCTGACCAGCTTTCTGATCGCACTGCTCGCCGGCGCGCCGCTCGCCGAGCCGAGCACCGCGGCCGTGGTGGTCGCGAGCATGCTCGGCCTGTTCGCCATGGGCACGCAGAGCGCGACCGTGCGGCTCCTCATGAAGAGCGTGGCATCGACCAGCGTAATGACCACCAACACCACGCAGATCGCCATCGACGCCACCGAGCTCGTGCTTGCCTGGCATGCGGGGCGTCGGGCGCCCGCAGATGCCGCGGCCCAGGCGGCCTGCGCGGCCGCGCGCGCGCGCGGCTCGCCGGCCTCTATCCGATCATGCTCGGCTTCCTGCTCGGGACCGCGGCCGGCACGGTCGCCTATGTGACGACCGGCGCATGGAGCCTGCTGCTGCCGCTCGCGATCATGTACGGAATTTTCGCCTGGGCGAGCGGGGGAAGGGGGGCTAGCCCGGCTGTCGGCTCGGCGCAGGCTGATTGACGGCGTTTGCCGGTCTATGTCCGCTCAGCACGGCGACGATCGTATCGGCGGCCGCCTGCTCGATGGCGAGACGGGCCGCGCGCACCGCCGAGCCGAGGTGCGGCGTGAACAGCGTGCGGTCGGGGAGCGCGAGCAGCGCGGGCGCAATCTCACGTGGCCGGTCGCAGCGCGCCCAGTCTTCCAGCTCGAAGACGTCGGCCGCATAGCCGCCGAGATGGCCGTCCTGAAGCGAGCGCGCCACCGCCGTCTCGTCCACCACCGAACCGCGCCCGACATTGACCAGGCGTGCGCCGCGTCGCATGCGGCTCAGCGTATCGCCGTTGAACAGATGCAGCGTACGCGAGCTCAGCGGCAAGGCGACGATGATGATCTCGCTCGTCTCGATCAATTCGTCGAAGCTGATCTGCGCCACGCCGCGGGCGGCCAAGTCGTCCGGACGGATGCGACGCTCGTCGAAGCCGGTGAGGCGAGCGTCGAAGCCCTTCAGGCGTTCGGCGATGGCCAAACCCACGCACCCGAGCCCGGCGATACCGACGCGCGCGCCTCGCAGGCCGAACCCGTAGAGCTCGGCACGCCACCCGTCGAAGCCGGATCGCACCCTCCGGTCTCCGGCCAACAGGTTGCGATTGAGCCCCAGCGTGAGGGCGACCGCGAGTTCGGCCGTCGGGATCGTCAGCAAGTCGGGAACCACGGTCAGCCAGACGCCGGCACTGGTGCAGGCTTCGACATCGAAATTGTCGCAACCCTTGAGCGCGCAGGCGATGATCTTGAGCTTGGGCGCGCGAGCGATCGCAGCGCGATCGATGCTGTCGGTCATGAAGGCCAGCATCGCATCGGCATCGCGCAGCCGTTCACCGAGCTCATGCCGGCTCCAGCGCGTGCCGCGATCGTTGACGGTCACTTCGCCGAGCTCGCGCAGCCCTCGCTCAACCTCTGGAAAAATCGGGTTGGTGACGACGATTGTGGCCATGCACGCTATTGCAAGGTCCTGCGCAGCGCGGCGCCCAGGCCGTCGACGACCGTGACGCAGGCGAGGATGCAAACGAGAATGGCGGAGACCTGCGCGTATTCCAAGACCCGCAATGCCGCAATCAACTCGAAACCGATGCCACCGGCGCCGACGGCGCCGAGGACGGTAGAGGCGCGAAAATTGTACTCCCAACGGTAGATGGTGGTATCGGCGAGCTGCGGCATGACCTGGGGCAATACCGCGCGCCAGATCACCTGGAACGGCGTCGCGCCCGCGGCGCGCGCCGCCTCGATGGGCTTCGGATCGACATGCTCGATACTCTCGGCGAAGAACTTGCCGACCATGCCGATCGAATGCAGGCCGAGCGCAAGCACGCCCGGAAGCGCGCCAAATCCCACCATGGCGACGAAGATGATTCCCATGATGAGCTCGGGAACCGAGCGCAACACGTTCAGGATCAGCCGGGCGCAGCGGTAGGCCAGGGCGTTCGGGGTGGTGTTCTGCGCCGACAGCAGCGCCAGCGGCAGCGATAGGGCCACCGCGAGCGCCGTCCCGGCCACCGACATCGCCACGGTATCGAGGATCGGCCGCAGCCAGCCGCGCCATCGGCCGAAGTCGGGCGGGAACATGTCGATCGAGAGCTGGCGGATGGCCGGCCAGGAATCGGCAAAGCGCGCGGCGTCGAACAGACCCGTCGCCCAACTCGACAGCAGGATTGCCGCAACAATTCCAAGGCCGACGGCGCCGCGCCGCAAGCGCGCGGCGCCGTCGCGTTGCAGGACGGCGTCGTAGCTGGAAAAGGTCCGCCCGCTCATCCCTTGAATTTGGTCAGGTCGAGGTTGAGGACCTTGGCAGTTTCGCGAAGGATGTCGTAGGCGTGGTCGTCGGTGGGGACGAAGCCTTCGGCGCGGAACGGCTTGAGGACGGCCGCATCCTTCAGCTCGAGGAACGCCTGGCGGAGGGAGGCCTTGAGCTGCGGATCGAGCTTGCTCTGCAACACCATGGGATAGTTCGGAATCGGGTCGCTGACGGCGACCACTCTCACCTTGCCGGCGTCGATCGACTTCCTGGCGATCAGGTTGTTGAGGATCTCCTGCGAGAGGCCGCCGACCTGCACCTGCCCGGATTGCACCGCGCGCGCCACCGCATCGTGCGCGCCGAGGTGCACGAACTTGTAGTCCTTGTCCCCGATCAATTCGTGCTTGGCGAGCAGGGCGCGCGGAATGAGATGACTCGAGGTCGAAGCCGGGTCGCCGAAGCCGACCATCCTGCCTTTGACGTCTTCGATCGTCTTCACCGGCCCGTCGGCCTGAGCGATGATCACGCTCTTGTAGGTGGGCGAACCCTTCGAGACGCCGACCGCGAACGGCTCGATGTCGGGGGCTTTTGATTTCGCCAATACGTAGGAGAGCGGGCCGAAATAGGCGACCTCGATGCGGCCGAATCGCATGGCTTCGATCATCGACGAGTAATCCGTCGTCACCACCAGCTCGATGTCCTTGTGCAGCTTGGACTGGAGGTACTGCTTCAGCGGCTCGGCATTTTGGATGATGGTTGCCGCGTTCTCGTCCGGCAGCAGCGCGACTCTGAGCTTCGCGGGGTTATCCTGCCCCAGAGCGAAGGTGCCGGTGACGAGTGTCGCTCCGGCGGCGAGATACAGCAGGTGACGGCGATTCATGTCCGGACTCCTCTGTTGGTCGTCGCGAAGTTGCGGCTGCGGCCGGCTGCGGTTCGGCCGTGCCGTAGATCCGTTGCAGCGCAGGAGCGGTGAGTTGGCCGGTTGGCCCGTCGAAAACGATGCGGCCGCTCGACAGTCCGATCACGCGGCTGGCGAAGTGGCGCGCCAGCTCGACCTGGTGCAGGCTGGCGATCACGGTGATGTTGTCTTCCCGGCAGATGCGACGGATGAGCTCGAGGACGCGTGACGCGGTCGCCGGATCGAGGCTCGCAACCGGTTCGTCGGCGAGAATGGTCCGCGGGCCCTGCACGAGCGCGCGGGCGATCCCGACGCGCTGTTGCTCGCCGCCCGAGAGTTGATCGGCCCGGCTCAGCGCGCGCTCCAGAAGCTCCACCCGGTCGAGGGCTTCCAGCGCCCGTCGGCGCTCGGCGCGGCTCGGCGGCAGCAGCGACCGCAGGGGTGAGTGGAACGCGAGGCGCCCGATCAGGACGTTCTGCAATGCCGTGAGCCGCCCGATCAAATGGTGCTGCTGGAAAATCATCGCGGTTTGCCGACGGTGGTGCCGCAACGCCGGCCCACCGGCAAAGATCGATTGGTTGTCGCCGCCGAGCACCTCGCCACGCGACGGCCGCACCAAGCCGTTGAGAGATCTCAGCAGGGTGGACTTGCCCGCCCCGGAGGGACCGAGCAACGCTACGAACAGGCCGCGTTCAAACGCGAGGCTGGCGCCATCCAGGGCGCAGACGCCGTTCGGATAGACGACGGAAACATGTTCCAGCCGGAGTACAAATTTCTGCATTTCGCATGAACGCCGCTCCTTGCAGCCTATCGGCCCGATTTAATCGTTTTGTGACAGACGGCCCGAGACGGCGCCGGAAGCGACGGAATCCGTGGATATCGTTCGACCGGGAGTCGCTCAGCGCAGCGCGGCGGCGATGTTGCCGCCGTCGACGGTGGTGACGTCGCCGGTGGTCTTCAATTGAAGCGCCTGGTGCACGAAGGCCTGCGCCACGTCCTCGGCCGTGACCTCGCGGCCGAGCAGGTTGCCGCCGAGATAGTCCTTTTCGCTCACGCCGCGCGCCTTTGCGCGCTCGGCGATGAAGGCGTCGGTGAGCAGCCCTGAGCGGATACGGTCGGCATTGACCGCGCTGGCTCGGATGCCGTCGGCGCCGTAATCGACCGCGTATTGGCGCACGAGAAACAGCGTCGCCGCCTTCGGCAGGCCGTAGGGACCGAAATTAGGTCCCGGATTGACCGCCTGCTTGGACACGTTGAACAGGAGGCAGCCGCCGGTTCCTTGCGCCAGCATGATCCTCACTGCCGCCTGCGCCACGCGCTGGTGGCCGTAGAAGTTCAGCTCGAAGCTTTCCCGCAGCAGCGCTTCCGCGACCTCGCCGATGCGGCCCTGCCAGGCCGCGCCGGCGTTCGAGACCAAGATGTCGACGCCGCCGAAGGCCGCGACCACGCGGTCGAAGGCGGCCTGCACGCTCGCCGCATCGGTCACGTCGCATTCCAGCGCCAGCGCCGTAGCGCCGATGGCCTTTGCCTGATCGCCCGCCGCGCGCGCATCGAGATCGAGCAGCGCGACCTCCGCACCCACCGCCGCGAAGGCCCTGGCGGTCGCCGCCCCGATCGTGCCGCCGGCGCCGGTGACCACGGCGATCTGTCCGGCGAGCGGTTTTTTCGCCGCCGCGCCGAGCTTGGCCTGTTCGAGCGACCAATATTCCATCTCGAACATCTCGGCTTCCGAGATCGACTCGAAGCGGCCGATCGCCTCGGCGTCGGCGATGACCTCGACCGCGCATTGCGCGAGATCGGCGGCGATGCGGGCCTCCTTCTTCGACCGTCCGAGGCCGAACAGGCCGAGCCCGGGAACGAGGACGACGCGCGGCAGCGGATCCAGCGCCTTCTTGGTTCCGCCCGCGCGCGCGTTCTGGCGCGCGAAATAGGCCTGATAGCGCGCGACGAAGTCCTGCGCCGCCGCGCGCGCGGTGCGCTTGAACTCATCGAGCCTGCCGCTTTCCGGCGGCGCGACCACGAGCGGCCAGTTCTTGGTGCGGATGGTGTGGTCGGGGGTGACCACGCCCGCCTGGCTGTAGCGTGCGAGGTCGGCGCCGTTGACGAAATTGAGGATGGCGGGATCGCTGCGGAAGTCGAGGATAGGCCGTTGCCACGCGCCTTCGACCCGCGCGTCCTTGCCGCTGCAGGCGCCGCGCAGGATCGGCGCCACCGCCTCGAGCGGCGCGATCGCCTGCGGCAGCTGTGCGGTGGCGAACACCGCCCGGCGATTTCGCCCGAGCCGCTGCTCGGCCATGGTGACGAGCGCGATCATGCGCTCGTAGGCCTCGCGCGCGCTGGCGCCGAACGTGAAGATGCCGTGCTTGTGCAGGATCAGGCCCTCGACGTCGGGCTTGGCCTCGTAGATCGCCGCCGCCGTCTGGGCGAGCGCGAAGCCCGGCATCACGTAGGGCACGACGCTCATGCGTCCGTCGTAGAGATCGGCGCAGATGGCCGCGCCGTCGGGCTGGTCGACCAGGCTCAGGATGGCGTTGGCGTGCGTGTGGTCGACGAACCGGTGCGGCAGAAAGGCGTGCAGCAGGGTTTCGACCGACGGGTTC
>JBAUOM010000229.1:0-1733 GCA_049579765.1 Xanthobacteraceae bacterium | reverse complement strand
TGCGACGACGATTGACCGTCGCCGTTGCCAGAACGCTTTCACGATGCCCGTGCTGCAACCAAAGCATCAAACAGATACCGCCCCGACCACCCATGGAAGCCTTGAGCCGCCATCGCTTATGACGCAGAAAGATTAGAGCATGATCCCGAAAAGTGTGCAGCGGTTTTCGGAAAAGATCATGCTCAGACAAGAAGCTAGATCGGGATGACGATTCGAAGAAAAGTCATCCCGCTCTAGTCATCACTTCCTGCCGAACTTGGTGAACCGCCCGCTGCGATAGACGAACAGCGTGTCGGTCAGCCCGTAGGGGCTTTGCGCCGCGAATTTCGCCGCTAGTTCGCGTATCCCTTTCAAGCCGGCGCGGCTGCGCGAGCCGGTCACCAGCAGCACGTCGCGCGCCGGTACCGCCACCACGATGTCGCCCTTCACCTTGATCTGGCCACCCGTCCAGATGTCGTCGATCAGCAGCAGGCTCGCCTCGTAGTCGCCGCCGGCCGACAGGAGCGCCACCTCGCCGTTGCCGCGCATCTCGATCTTCGGCAGCATCCGCTTCAGATTCTCGATCGCCACCGCTCGCAGCTCCTCGCGACCGATCCCGATGTCCTCCCCGCTCATGAGGTACCGCATCCTCGTCGGATCGTCCTCGACATAGACGATGACGAGCTCATTGTTGAAGCGTTCCGCGAGGTGCTCCTGCGCGATGCCTCTCGCCTTGAATCCGCTGCGCTCGTCCTCGAGCCACTGCCGATCCTTGATGACCGGAAGGATGCGCGAGCGGTCGGCCCGCCCGCTCCACGGGCGGGACATCGCCGCGACGTGGCTCCGCACGATGTCGTCGAGCCGTTCCGGATCGAGCGAATACTCCTTGTAGGCATTCTTCAGCATGAGCGTGCGTCGCCTGCCGCCCGGCTCGGCGATCGCCAATTCCAGATCGCCGTTGACGGAGACGCCCGCCGGCGCCATCGCCATCCCGACAGCTCGCGCGAATTCGAGGGTGAAAGCCCGCGGCGTCAGCATCTCCGCGCAGATACCCGCGCAAAGCGCGACACCGCAGAAAAGCATGGTCAGCACGTACCTCATGGAACACCCCGTACATCCGGCACATAATCGAGGTGCGTCATTAGAACGTATCATGAACGTTCAGGCAAGCTCGCAACCCGCCGGCAAGACCGAGGCTCCGGCCTGCGACACCGAGCGGCGATACCGCCCTTGGGCGAAATTTCTCCGATTAGTTAACCGGCCCTGACGCCTCACCCGTTCCAGCGCCCCCTCGCGCCGACCCCCTTGAATCGGCGGCATATTACCCGCGCGACGCGGGCCATGCCGCGGCCGCGAGTTATCCCCAACTCCGAGCACCGCAGGCGCTCGGCCGGCTCTGGCGGACCACTTCGTTAAGATTCCCTTTAGCTCTGCCCTCGATCATTCCGGCATGCTCAACGGCCGAGAGTCTGAGGCGAAGGATCGACGCATGGACGAGGGGCGGCAGCGGCCTCGCGCGGACACCGGCGCTTTCTCCGTCCGCGCCGAGGACAGGATCGGCGGGAGCCCGCAACAGCTCGACTTGTGGCCGGCACCCGCGAAAGGCCGCGCGGTCAACTCCCTGCAAGCCACGCTCGCGGCGCCCGGCCAGCCGAGGCTCGGATCCGACCGGAGCGCGCACCCGAAGTTCCTGCTGCTCGATCCCGTCGGCGCTCCGGCGCCGGAGCCGGAGCCCGCGTGGGACGGGATCAGGG
>JBAUOM010000228.1:0-2690 GCA_049579765.1 Xanthobacteraceae bacterium | reverse complement strand
CCACATCGGCAACGATGGCAGCAACGTCGTCCGCCGCGATAGGCTGGAACAGGCCGGGTGAAATCCTGACCATGTTTCCATCCGCACTTGAAGCGGCGATGGCGCCGAGGAATTCCAGGAACTGGGTCGAGCGGATGATGGTGTAGGGGATGCCGGAGGTCTCGATCAGTTTCTCTTGGGCGACCTTGGCGCGGAAATAGCCATTGTCTGACCGGTCGGTTCCGACGATGGATAGCGCGACATGGTGCCGGACGCCGGCCGCGGCCTCCGCCGCAAGAAGGTTGCGGCCGGAGGTCTCGAAGAATTCCAGCACCGCCTTGTCTTCAAATGAAGGCGAATTGGCGAGGTCGATCACCACCTGCGCGCCGGCCATGGCCTCTTTGAGCCCCTCGCCGGTGAGGGTGTTGACGCCCGTGTTTGGCGCGGCGGCAATTGCCTCATGCCCCTTTTGCTTCAGCTTCTCTACGACCTTCGACCCGATCAGGCCGGTCCCGCCGATAACCACGATCTTCATGACTTCACCTCTCATAATGGTTTCGAGACAACGGCGACACCCGAGCCGCTCGCCACCGGATCGCTTTCGAGGTCGATTCGTAGACTCCCCCCGGATGGAGCAGCCCATGCTGCTTCTCGCCGACTGCCGCGCGTGCGCCGCAAGCAACCAGGTCGCCGCGGTGCCGCCGACCAGCGTGATGAACTCGCGTCGCGTCGCCGCATATCGGTTCCCAAGCTCGGACGACAATTGCATGCGCTGAAGCAGGTACTTTGATAGGCACTGAAGCAATTGGCGCAGTGCACAGCCACTGTCTCAGACGGGTCAAACTGAGAAAGGCTCACAGCGAGCATTTTCTCGACCGCTATACCCCAGAGAGTGCCTTTGCGGCGCAGGCGGGGTCGGCGCAAGGAGCTGACCTCGTTCCCTGGTGTTTGGAACGGGTGTTGCGACGAGCTCGGTCCGCCAGCTCATCCGCTCGAGGCATATTCACTTTGGTGGGTGAAAAACGTCAACCGCAATCAAGATTACAGCGTCGTTGCCATCGTTCGGTGCCAACGCGTCGTGTCCTTGGTGGCCGATGACATGTCACCGGGTGAAAAGTCTTGGATGTACCGTCGGCCAAAAATCACGGTGTCCGTGCCCGCAAGAAAAATACGAGAGCCGGGCGGTCCTTGTGGGTGAGTCTCGAAGTGGACCGATGTTTTCCGGTTGGCCCGCGACAGCGGACCTGCGCCGCGGCAGTGGCGGAGATCGATCGGTTAAGCGGCGTCGGCCGGCGGGTTGCTGCGGGCGGATACAAGCATCCGCTCCAGTGCCGCCAGTTGGCACCGGCCTGTGGGATTTTTGCAACGGTTAACGAATCTTTTCGTCCCGTCACATTGCCGGGCGGATTTCCTGCTCCGATGTCGCGGGGTTACCACATGTCGGGGGGCCGTCTGCATGCGCATCGATACGGTGCTGCTGATCTTGATTCTCACCTTCGGAATTGGATTTGTCTTGAACCGGTGGAATCCAGGCCGCTATCGCAGCCGGCGTCGCAGTGCGCGCGAGGGTTCCTCCGCTCGCCGCCGCGCTTGACGCGCGGCCGGACCTTAGAGCGCATCCCGATTGGGTCGAATCGCGATGCGGTCTAGATTCCTTGGATTTGCGCATGTCCTTGGCGGAAAACCGGTGGCCGCTTTCCCGAGACATGCGCTAATCACAGCGCGAGTTGCGTAAAGGGAGGCCCCGCCGGGGATGCGTCCGCGGCGCGGATGTGCCCTCAGCCGCCGAGGGCGGGCGGTCATTCGCTCGCGAAGTCCCGATCAGTCGGTCGATGGGGCGCTGTCGCGCAGGATGGCCCTGAACTCGTTCTCGAGCGCCGCCAGCGCTTGCATCAACGCGGCGGATTTGAGCGGACCGGGCGCCCCGAGGCTGCCGGAGAGATCGTAGGCCGGATCGTCCGGAAAATGAGCCTGGTAAGCTTTCCCATCCAGCATGGCGCCGCTCCGTGGCCGGGAGTTGACCGTGCCTCCTACATCGCGCGCGCGGGGTTAAGGGGGGGTTAAGGGTAACCCGAGCCGCACGCGCGGCCGCTTGTGTGTGGCCGATGCGCTACAGTGAGTTTCCCCCGCAATCGAAGGCTTTGGCGGCAGCGTCACGATCGAAATTGCGCGAAGTTCACGGAGCCGTCGCGCTCGATGCGCTCGAGCAGGTCGACCTCCCACGACAGGTATTCCCGCATCGCCTTGGTGGTGTCCTTCGACCGCTCGTAGGGCTTGAGCCACGCGTCCACCGGCTCGTCGGCCATCCGGGGATCGGCGGCCGTGAGAACATGGCCGGCGGCGAGCCAGGCGGCGTTGCCGCCCTCGAGCGCACGAACAGGACGCTCGATGAGCGCGGCAGCCTCGCTCGCCGCCACGCCCGCGAGCATCCCGTCTTCCGAGGTCAGCACCAGCGTGCCGCGCGGCGGTATCTTTGCCAGCGCGCCGGCGAGCCGGGAGCGGATGGCGAACCAGGCCCCGGGAATATGGCCGTTGAGATAGCCCCGGCTGAGCGAGAGATCGACCACGGTGGCGTCCTCGCGCGCCAGGAGCCCGGCGAGGCCGGCGCAATCGATGCGCAGCTCCGCCGGCGGCGCGGAAGCGAGCACCGGCGCCGGCGGCCAGCCGGTCTCGCGGCCCGTCTCGACCAGCACGAACACGTCCGACCATCC
>JBAUOM010000227.1:0-3346 GCA_049579765.1 Xanthobacteraceae bacterium | reverse complement strand
GATGTGACATGACCACGCGCATCACCATCCGCAAGCCCGACGACTGGCACCTGCACCTGCGCGACGGCGCCATGCTGCGGGCGGTGATCCCGTACACGGCCCGGCATTTCGGCCGCGCAATCGTGATGCCCAATCTCGTTCCGCCGGTGGCCACCAGCGAGGATGCCGTCGCCTATCGCGCGCGCGTGATGGCCGCGTTGCCGCAGGGCTCGACGTTTCGGCCGCTGATGACGTGCTACCTCACCGACCACACCGATCCCGACGACGTCGAGCGCGGTTTCAAGGCGGGCGTGTTCACCGGGGTGAAGCTCTATCCTGCCAACGCCACCACCAATTCGGCCGCGGGCGTCACCGATTATCGCAAGGTCATGCCGGTCCTGGAGCGGATGGAGAAGATCGGCATGCCGTTCCTGATGCATGGCGAGGACGTCGATCCCGAAGTCGACATCTTCGACCGCGAGGCGGTGTTCATCGAACGCTATCTCTCCAAGTGGACGCGCCGGTTCCCCGGCCTGCGCTTCATTCTCGAGCACCTGTCGTCGCAGGACGGCGTCGATTTCGTGCGTAGCGCGGCCCCGCAGGTCGGCGGCACGATCACCCCCTACCACCTGATCCTGACCCGCACCGACTGGCTGGGATGGGGCCTCAAGCCCTATATGTACTGCATGCCGGTCATCAAGACCGCGAAGGATCGCGCGGCGCTGCGCAAGGCAGCGACCTCGGGCGAGGCCTGCTTCTTCCTCGGCACCGATTCCGCGCCGCATCCGCTGGCGAAGAAGCTGTCGGTCAACGGCATTCCCGGCCTGTTCAACGCGCCGGTGGCGATCGAGACCTACGCCAAGGTGTTCGAGGAGGAAGGCGCGCTCGACAGGCTCGAAGCCTTTGCCTCCCTCAACGGCCCGCGGCACTACCGCCTGCCGCCCAACGAGGAGCGGATCACGCTGGAAAAAATCCCGTGGACGGCGCCGGAGGAGGTCAAGGTCGAAGGTCCCGACGAGAAGGCGCTGGTCTATCGTGGCGGCGAGGCGATCGAGTGGAAGGTGGTGGCGAGCTGAAGCAAGGCGCAGAGATTAGTCATGGCAACCGGCATAGGTTTTCCCGACAAGAAGGTGATGGCCGAGCTCACGGCGAAGATGCTGCTCGAGGTCGAGGCGGTCCGCTTCATGGCGGATAAGCCGTTCATCTTCACGTCGGGCTGGGCGAGCCCGGTCTACACCGACTGCCGGCGGCTGATTTCGTTTCCGCGCGTGCGGCGGACGCTGATCGATTTCGGAGCGGCTACGGTATTGCAAGCGGCCGGCTTCGAGCAGTTCGATGCCGTCGCGGGCGGCGAGACCGCCGGCATCCCGTTCGCGGCCTGGATGGCCGACCGGCTCAGCCTGCCGATGCTCTACGTGCGCAAAAAGCCCAAGGGGTTCGGCCGCAACGCCCAGATCGAGGGCCATCTGATCGAGGGCCAGCGCGTGCTGCTGGTCGAGGACATGACCACCGACGGCCGCAGCAAGGTCAATTTCTGCAACGCGCTGCGCGAGGCCGGCGCCAAGGTCGAGCACGTGCTGGTGTTCTTCTTCTACGACATTTTTCCCGAGGGCCGGAAAATCCTCGGCGATCTCGGCGTGACGCTGCACGCCCTGGCGACCTGGTGGGACGTGCTGGCGGTAGCCAAGGAGAGCGGAAAGTTCGACGCCGCCAAGCTCGCCGACGTTGAGGAATTCATGCACGACCCGGCGCGCTGGTCGAAGGCGCATGGCGGGGTCGCGGCTGCCGCCGCCGAGTGATCCTTCGCACGCGGCTCTCGATCGCGGCATTGCAGGGCCGCTCCCGCGCGATCTTGAGCGCGGCGCGGAGCCGTGCCATGCGTTGTCCTCGCCCATTGTTCGGGACGCGCAAGGGGAACTGGTGATGGTGGATAGAGCCGCGGATGTCATCGTCGTGGGCGCCGGCAATGCCGCCTTTTGCGCGGCGCTGGCCGCGCAGGAGCAAGGGGCGTCGGTGCTGATGCTGGAGGCGGCGCCGGAGGCCGAATCCGGCGGCAACAGCCGCTTCACCGCGGGATCCGTGCGGGTGGTGTACAACGGCGTCGACGACGTGAAGGCGCTGGTGCCGGATCTGACCGAGCAGGAGATCGCCACCACCGACTTCGGCACCTACAGCCAAGACCAGTTCTTCGACGATATGGCGCGCGTGACGCAACATCGTGCCGATCCGAACCTGGTCGAGCTGCTCGTGACCCGAAGCTTCGACACCTTCTGCTGGATGCGCGACAAGGGCGTGCGCTTCATCCCGATCTACGGCCGGCAGGCGTTCAAGATCGAGGGCAAGTTCAAGTTCTGGGGTGGCCTCACCGTCGAGGCGGTCGGCGGCGGCCCGGGCCTCATCAAGATGCTCACCGAGGCCGCGACCAAGCGCGGCATCGAGATTCGCTACCAGACGCGCGCGCTGAGCCTCCTCTACGACGGTGTTCGGGTGGAGGGCGTGCGCATCCGCCACGCCGGCGTGGAGAGCGACCTGCGCAGCAAATCGGTCGTGCTCGCCTGCGGCGGCTTCGAATCCAATTCCGAATGGCGCACGCGCTATCTCGGCCCGGGCTGGGACCTCGCCAAGGTGCGCGGGACGCGCTTCAACACCGGCGACGGCATCCGCATGGCGATGGAGATCGGCGCCAGCCCTTGCGGCAACTGGTCGGGCTGCCATGCGGTGCAATGGGAGATGAACGCGCCCGAGTTCGGCGACCTCGCCGTCGGCGACCAGTTCCAGAAGCACTCCTACCCGTTCGCCATCCTCATCAACGCCAACGGCAGGCGCTTCGTCGACGAGGGCGCCGACTTCCGCAACTATACCTACGCCAAGTACGGCCGCGTGGTGTTGGAACAGCCCGGCCAGTTCGCCTGGCAGATCTTCGATCGGAAGGTGAAGCATCTGCAGCGCGACGAGTACAAGATCAGGCAGATCACCAAGGTGGTGGCCGACACGATCGAGGACTTTGCGCACAAGCTCGAGGGGGTGAACGCGGAGCAGTTCCTCGCCACCATCGCCGAGTACAACAAGGCGGTGCGCGCAGACATCGCCTTCAATCCGAACGTGAAGGACGGCCGACGCACCGAAGGACTCGCCGTCAACAAGAGCAATTGGGCGAATACCATCGACCAGCCGCCGTTCGAGGGCTATGCGGTGACCTGCGGGCTGACCTTCACCTTCGGCGGCGTGCGCATCACCACCGATGCCGAAGTGCTCAACACCGACTACGAGCCGATCCGCGGCCTCTATGCCGCCGGCGAGCTCGTCGGCGGGCTGTTCTACTTCAACTATCCCGGCGGCTCCGGGCTGACCTCGGGCGCCGTGTTCG
>JBAUOM010000226.1:0-9331 GCA_049579765.1 Xanthobacteraceae bacterium | reverse complement strand
GCGCAAGCGTAATCGAATGTTCGCCGCCGCCCTCGACGGTGAGCTCACAGGGGGTACGGCAGCTCTGTCCCGACGAAATTTTCGCCTCCGCCCCCGGCGGCTCGGACTCGATCCGCAACGCCTCGGCCTGCGGCGCCGACTTGAGGAATTCGAGACTCGGCATCGATGTGGAACATGCGGCGACGGTGAAGCCACATGCCATGACGGCAATGACTCGGCTCATGACAAGATTCCACCCCTTGGCGGCGGACGGCCGCCGTATCCCCAAACTCGAACCATAGAGGCGCGGCGAACCCCGCGCAACGGCGGGTCCGCTTCCCCGTACCCTATGGTTAGCGCCCCAATATGCCCTTAAGTGTGGCGGCGTTAAGGAAAGATTTCGATCAGGCCGGTTGCGCGCGGGTGGCGCTGCGCGCGCGCAAGAGGTCGAAAACGGCCTTGGGCAAGTCGGAAAGGGCACCGATGACCCGGTCCGCTCCCAGATCGCCGACAGGCGTTTCGGTATAGCCGTAATCGACCGCGACCACCGGAACGCCCGCCGCCCGCGCGGTCGCGATGTCGTTGATGGAGTCCCCGACCATGACCGCGTGATCCGGGCTGCCGCCGGCGCGCGCCAGCGTCAATCGCAGCAGCTCCGGATCGGGCTTGCGCAACCCGAAGGTGTCGGCGCCGCAGACCGCGGCGAAGCGCCGCGACAGGGCGAAGGCATCGAGCAGCCGCAGCGACAGCCATTCGAGCTTGTTGGTGCACACCGCAAGGCGACAACCCGCGGCGGCGAGCTCGTCGAGCGCCGCATCGAGGCCCGGGAACGGCCGGGAGTGGTCCGCGATATGCGCGCCGTAATAGTCGATGAAGTCGCCGACGAGCCGATCGACCTGCGTTTCCGTAAGGTTGCGTGCCTCCGCGGCCAAGCCGTGAGCGATCATCGCGCGGGCGCCGCCGCCGACCATGTTGCGCGCCGCGTCGTAGGCGACCGGCGCCAGCCCGTTGCGCGCGAAAATAATGTTGAGGGTGGCGACGAGATCGGGCGCGCTGTCGACCAGTGTGCCATCGAGATCGAAGACGACGGTAGGAGCAACCATCATCCGTGATCGCTAGCGGCTGGCGGGCGCAATGGCAAGGCGCGCCCCCAAGGCCTCGCCGGCAAACGGGCTATGCTGTCCCCGCGAACGGCGCTAGATAGACGCGGTTACTCCTCGGACATGCGAGCCAACAGCCTGATCGCGATGGATGTCGATGCCCAAAAGCGTGCTGCCGCCGCCCGTGCCCTCGAATTCGTGCGTCCGGGCATGCGGCTCGGCCTCGGAAGCGGGTCGACCGCCAAGCATTTCGTCGAGCTGCTGGCCGAGCGCGTCAATGCCGGCCTCGACTTGATCGCCGTGCCGACGTCGGAAGCGACGCGTGCCGAGGCCGAGCGGCTGGGCGTGCCGCTCACGAGCCTCGACGAAATGCCGGAACTCGATCTCACCGTCGACGGCGCCGACGAGATTGCGGCGGATTTGAGCTTGATCAAGGGCGGCGGCGGCGCGCTGCTGCGGGAAAAGATCGTGGCCACGGCCTCGGCGCGGCTGATCGTGATCGCCGATGAATCGAAATGGGTATCAGCCCTCGGCCGCTTCCCGCTTCCGATCGAGGTCGTGCCGTTCGGGCTCGCCGCGACCCGGCGCAAGATCGAGGCGGCGACCGTGGCCGCGGGCTGTCCCGGACCAGCGCTGCTGCGGCGGGGCAAGGACGGCCACGCTTTCGTCACGGACGGCGGGCACTGGATTCTCGACGCGGCGCTCGAGCGGATCGCCGATCCGCGAGCGCTGGCGGATCAGCTCGACCGCATTGCGGGCGTGGTCGAGCACGGCTTGTTCGTCGGGCTTGCCCACGCCGCCGTGGTCGCCGGCTCGAGCGGCGTGCGTGTCATCGAGCGGCGTTGAGCTCGTATCCCCGACCAGGAGGGTCTTCATGCTTACCAATTCAACCGCCAGGACGCCCATCGTGCTTGCACTCGGCATGGCGCTTGCCGCATGGGCCGGCGCCGCCGCCGCGCAGCACCAACCTTCCCCGAAGTCAGTCGCGATAGCCAAGGAATTGATCACGACCAAGGGCGCCGTGGCGCTCTACGATCCCCTTGTTCCGGGCGTGATCGAACAGGCCAAGAGCGTCTTCCTGCGCGCCAACCCGACGCTGGGCAAGGACCTGAATGAAGTCGCGCTCAAGCTGCGCGCCGAGTACGCTCCTCGCAGCGGGGAGATCATAAACGATGTCGCCAACCTCTACGCCACGCGTTTCTCGGAGCAGGAGCTCAGGGACGCGCTCACCTTCTACAAGTCGCCGTTGGGCCGCAAGCTGCTCGTGGAGGAACCTAACATCCTCGACCAGAGCATGAAGAACGCGCAGACCTGGGCCGATCAGCTGTCGCAGGAAGTCATCGCGAAGATGCGCAACGACAAGAAGAAGCGAGGGCATGAGATCTAGTCGCCCGGGCCGGGAGCGGTGATCGTGACCGGACGCCCCCGGCCGTGTTCCTGCCTGCCGATCGCTCGATCCCCTCTGCCGATTTGCGGCCATGACCGCCGACCATCGATGACTGATTTAGCGGCGCGACATGGCTGAGCACGACGTCGACCTCCTCGTCGTCGGGGCAGGCTCGGGCGGCGTGCGCGCCGCGCGCATCGCCGCCGGCTACGGCGCCAGCGTCGTGGTGGCCGAGGAGTACCGTGTCGGCGGCACCTGCGTGATCCGCGGCTGCGTCCCCAAGAAGTTGCTGGTCTACGCTTCGCGCTATGCCGACGACTTCGAGGACGCGGCGGGCTACGGCTGGACGGTGGGCGAGCCGGTCTTCGATTGGGCGAAGCTTATCGCCAACAAGGACCGCGAGATCGCGCGGCTCGAGCTCGCCTATGTCAGCACGCTTGAGCGTGCGGGCGTCAAGATCGTCAAGAGCCGTGCGATGCTGGAGGACGCGCATACGGTGCGTCTCCTCGCCACCGGCGAAAAGCTGCGGCCGCGGCACATCCTCATCGCCACCGGCGCGGCGCCGTGGTTCGGACCGACGATCCCCGGGATCGAGCACGTCATCTCCTCGAACGAGGCGTTCCACCTGGAACAATTGCCCCGGCGCATTCTGATCCAGGGCGGCGGCTATATCGCGGTCGAGTTCGCGGCCATCTTCAACGGCCTCGGGTCGGAGGTGACCCTGGTCTATCGCGGCGAGAATATCTTGCGCGGCTTCGACGACGATTTGCGCGCCCATCTCGCCGCCGAAATGGAGAGGCGCGGCGTCAGGATTTGCTGCGGCCGTACCGTGCGGGCCGTGCAGTGCGCGCAAGATACCTTCACCGCCACGCTGTCGGACGAGAGCGCGGTCGAAGTCGACAAGGTGATGTTCGCGATCGGACGCTGGCCGAACGTCGCCGGGCTGGGTCTGGACACCGCCGGCGTGCGGTTCAGCGACAATCGCGGCATCGCGGTCGATCCGTTGTCGCAGACCTCGGTGCCGCACATCCACGCCATCGGCGACGTCACCAACCGCGTCAACCTGACGCCGGTCGCGATCCGCGAGGGTCACGCTTTCGCCGACACGGTGTTCGGCGGCAAGCGCACCGCGGTCGATCACGTCGATGTGCCGACGGCCGTCTTCTCCGAGCCCGAGGTCGCCGCGGTCGGCTTGACCGAAGCGCAGGCCTGCGAGCGGCTCGCCAAGGTGGACATCTACAAGACCTCGTTTCGGCCGATGAAGATGTCGCTCGCGGCCCGCGACACGCGTGCGTTCTTCAAGCTCGTGGTCGACGGCGAGACCGACCGGCTCGTAGGCTGCCACATCGTGGGGCCGGACGCGGCCGAAATGATCCAGCTCATGGCGGTCGCACTGAAGATGAAGGCCACCAAGGCCGATATCGACGCGGTGATGGCGGTACATCCGACCGCCGCCGAGGAACTCGTGACCATGCGGCAGAAGGCCTTGAGCCACCGGCGGGCCGCGGCGGAGTAGCCGCGCGCGACCCCCCGCCTTGGCCGCCGCGGGCACGCGGTGCTGCGATCGGGTGACGAGCGAGCTAGACCTTTCTCGGCCGCAGCGACACGATGCCGGGGCTCTGATAGAGCAGCACGTCGACCGCCGCCAGCAACTGCTCGCGGCTGAACGGCTTGTGCAGCATGATGGCGTCTTGGAACGCGCGTGGCAGTGCCTCGCGCCCATAGCCGGTGACGAAGGCGAACGGTCGGTTTTTCTGGGTGAGCGCCGCCGCGATCTCGTCGACGGGACGGCCCGCGAGATTGACGTCGAGCAGCGCGGCGTCGAAATCCGCCTGCGCGACGAGCGACCTTGCCTCCGCGAGCGTTCCCGCGAGTCCCGCCACCTCGCATCCGGCCGCCGTCAGGCTCGCTTCCAATTCCATCGCCACGAGCGGCTCGTCCTCGATGATGAGAATCCGCCTGCCCTGGAGAGCGCCCTGGTCGTCGTTCAGATCGAGCAGCGAAGGGCCGCCCGCGTGCCTCGCCTGCTGCACGACGGCCTCGACGCCAGGCCGCGCCTCTTTCGGGAGGGGCAGTTTGATTTCACATGTCACGCCGTCCGGTCCGTAATGGACGGACGCCGTCCCGCCGTGCGCGCGCAACGTCTGCTCGATCAGGGTGCTGCCGAAGCCGCGCGCATGGGGAGCCCGGACCTTTGGACCGTTGCTCTCCCGCCACTGCAACAACAGGTCCTGTCCGCCGTTCCGGCGCAGCTCCCAGGTGACCGAGAGACGGCCGTTCGGCACGGACAGCGCGCCGTGCTTGCGCGCATTCGTGGCAAGCTCGTGCAGGACGAGCGCCAGGTGCAGCGAGGCCTGCGCGTCGAGCACGAGCAGCGGGCCCGAGCAGGAGATGCGACGGTCGTCGGTGCCCCCGAGCTGCACCTGCTCGCGCACGAGATCCATCATCTCGGCGCGCAGCATCTCGCTCCGGGTCAACAGCGCGTGCGCCTTCGCCAGTGCCTGCACGCGGCCGGTGAAGCTCGGGACGAACTCGGCCGGGCTCTTGGCATGCACGAGCGATTGGCTCGCGATCGCCTGCACCGTGGCCAGCGTATTCCTGACCCGATGATTGAGCTCGTCGACCAGGACCTGCTGCAGTTTCTCGGCCTGCTTGCGTTCGGTGATGTCGCGTCCGACCTTCGATGCGCCGATGACTTTGCCCGACTTGTCATGCACCGGCGACACGGTGAGCGAGACATCGACGCGGCGGCCGTCCTTCGTCACGCGCACGGTCTCGAAATGCTGGATGCGCTCGCCGCGCTGCAGCCGGGCGATGATCTGCTTTTCCTCGCTGTGCAGCTCCGGCGGGATGATTCGCAGGATCGATGCGCCGATCATCTCGCTGGCGTCATAGCCGAAGATGCGGGTCGCGCCCTCGTTCCACGACTTGATCGTGCCGTCGAGCGTTTTGCTGACGATCGCGTCGTCCGACGAAGCGACGATGGCGGCCAGATGCGCCGACTCCAGCGCCGCCTCCTCGCGCTTGGTGACGTCGGTCAGCAGGTTGATTGCCCCGACGACCCGCCCGGCGTCGTCGCGCAACGGCGTGGGGTAGGGAAGAAACCGCACGCGCGTGCCGTCGGGCCGTTCGGCGATGGCCTCCACCCCGCGCACGGGACGCCCCTCCTTCAGGGCCACAGCCATCGGGCATTCGCCATGCGGCAGCGGGCTGCCGTCGAGCCGGAAAAGGCGCCACGACCCGCACCATTGACTGGTGCCGAGCTCCGGGCGGTGGCCCCATAAATCGGCCGCAGCCTCGTTGTAGAAGGTGATCCGTCCCTCCGCGTCGGTCACGTAAACCGCCACCGGGAGTAACGCGAGCAGCGCCGTGCCGGTCATGAATGCAATTCCCGCTCTCCAACGCCTCAACGCCGTGGAGCCGCCATCGTTCCGTCGATGGGCGGCCCGGCGAGCCCGCGCCTTGCGGTCGGCCGCGCCCGGCCGGGCGTGACGCCTAGGCGCCGCAAGGACCGCGCGTCCTCTGCGCAAGTGTCGACCGGACAGGCAACTTACCGCAAGGCCGGGTACCCGGGCGCGGAATTCGATCTGGCTTCCGGCGCCGACGCTCGTGTATAAGCCGGGTTGCATTGGAAAAGCTCGCCCTGACCGGGGCTTAGCGCAGTGGAGGGCGTCATGCCCGAGCGTTGGACGCGCGACGGTTGGCGCCGGAAGCCGATCGTCCAAGTGCCCGAATATCCCGATCAGGCCGCCCTCGAGGCGGTCGAGCGGCAGCTCGCCGGCTTTCCGCCGCTCATCTTCGCCGGCGAGGCCCGCAATCTCACCAAGGCGCTCGGCCGCGTCGCCATGGGCGAAGGTTTCCTGCTGCAGGGCGGCGACTGCGCCGAGAGCTTCTCCGAGCCGAGCGCCAACAATGTCAGCGCCAACAATATCCGCGACTTCCTGCGCGTGTTCCTGCAGATGGCGGTGGTGCTCACCTATGCCGCCGCCCTGCCGGTGGTGAAGGTCGGCCGCATCGCCGGCCAGTTCGCCAAGCCGCGCACCTCGCCGACCGAGAAGAAGGACGGCAAGGAGCTGCCGAGCTATCGCGGCGACGTCATCAACGGGGTCGAATTTACCGAGGAGGCCCGCCGTCCCGATCCTGCCCGACAGATCGAGGCCTATCGCCACTCCGCCGCGACCTTGAACCTGTTGCGCGCCTTCACCCACGGCGGTTACGCCAACCTCGCCAATGTGCGGCAGTGGACACTCGGCTTCGTCAAGGATTCCCCGCAGTCGCACAACTACGAGGAACTGGCCGACCGCATCTCCGAGGCGCTCGGCTTCATGCAGGCCTGCGGGCTCGATCTCGAGAGCCATCCCGAGCTCAAGAGCACCGAGTTCTACACCAGCCACGAGGCGCTGCTGCTCGGTTACGAGCAGGCGATGACGCGCGAGGACTCGACGCGCCCCGGCACGTTCTGCTGCACCTCGGCCCATATGGTGTGGATCGGCGACCGCACCCGCCAGCTCGACCATGCCCATGTCGAGTTCTGCCGCGGCATCATGAACCCGCTCGGCCTCAAATGTGGGCCGACCAGCAAGGTCGACGAGATGCTGCGGCTGATCGACGTCCTCAACCCGGAGAACGAGCCGGGCCGGCTGACGCTGATCGTGCGGCTGGGCGCGGACAAGGTCGGCGATCTGCTCCCGGCCATGATCCGAGCGGTCAAGCGCGAGGGCCGGACCGTGCTGTGGTCGTGCGATCCCATGCACGGCAACACCATCACCTCGGAGACCGGTTACAAGACGCGGCCGTTCGACCGCATTCTGTCGGAGGTGAAGACCTTTTTCGCGGTTCACCGCGCCGAGGGCACCCACGGCGGCGGCGTGCATCTGGAGATGACCGGCCAGAACGTTGCCGAGTGCACCGGCGGCGCCCGCATGATCACCGACGCCGATTTCAAGGATCGCTATCACACGGTCTGCGATCCGCGGCTCAACGCCGAGCAGTCGATCGATCTCGCATTCCTGCTGGCCGATCTGTTGAAAGCCGAGCGGACCGCCCGGGCGCGGCCGTTGCCGGCTGCGGCGGGGCTGTGATCGCCGGGACGGGCGGCGGCGCGCCGGGGCGGCGAGTGTCGGATCGGCCACGCCTTGATCGAGCGCCCATGGAACGATTGCTGCGCGCCACCGTCAACACCTGGCACGGACTCATTGCCGCGACGCGCAGCGAGGAGGCCTTCCGGCAAGAGCTGGTCGCCCTGATCCTGGCCGTGCCGCTCGCCTTCCTGGTGGCTGGCGAGGCCTGGAAGCGCCTCGCGCTGATCGGCGTCGTGGGCTTCGTGCTGGTGGTCGAGCTGTTGAATACGGCGATCGAGAAGCTCGCCGATCGCGTCAATCTGGCGATCGATCCGCAGATCGGCCGGGTCAAGGACATGGGCTCGGCCGCGGTGGGGCTGGCGCTGCTGATCGCCGGATTTACCTGGCTGCTGGCGCTGGCCGAGCGCCTCGGCTTGATCTGAGCCTCGCCGGCGGCGATTGCCGGGCGCCGCCACGACGCGCTAGTGTCCCGATTCCGACGTTCGTATCCCTTTGCAGCACGCGCTCATACGAACGTCGGAACCAAAGGGACACTAGCAACTATATGATTCTAGTGTGGCTTTGGATTTGACGTTCCTACGAAGGACTCGCGACAATGCTGGTCGGAACATCAAATCCGCCACACTAGACGTAAGCCCATGAACGCCCGCCCCACCGACCGCCTCGCGATCGCGGTTGCGCAACTCAATCCGATCGTCGGCGACATTGCCGGCAACGCGGAGAAGGCCCGGCGCGCGCGCGCGCAGGCCTCGCGCGAGGGCGCCGATCTCGTGGCCCTGCCCGAGCTTTTCCTGTGCGGCTATCCGCCCGAGGACCTCGTTCTCAAGCCCGCGCTGCAGGCTGCCTGCCGCGCCGAGATCGAGACGCTTGCGCGTGAGACCGGCGACGGCGGCCCGGCGCTGATGATCGGCACGCCCTGGCTCGAGGAGGGCAAGCTCTACAACGCCTATTGCCTGCTCGACCGCGGCGCCATCGCGGCGGTGCGGCTGAAGGTGAACCTGCCGAATTACGGCGTGTTCGACGAGCAGCGCGTGTTCGCCTCGGGACCGCCGCCCGGCCCGATCAACTTCCGCGGCGTGCGCATCGGTGTTCCGGTCTGCGAGGACATCTGGACCGAATGGGGCGACTACGAGGACGTGGTCGAGTGCCTCGCCGAGACCGGGGCCGAGCTCATGCTCGTGCCCAACGGCTCGCCCTACTCGCGCGACAAGGACGAGGTGCGGCTCAACATCGCGGTCGCCCGTGTCACCGAAAGCAGCCTGCCGCTCGTCTACGTCAACCAGGTCGGCGGCCAGGACGAGCTCGTGTTCGACGGCGCCTCGTTCGCCCTCAACGCCGATCGCTCCCTCGCCTTCCAGCTTCCCGCCTTCCGCGAGGTCGTCGCGACGCTGGTGTGGCAACGCACCGGCAACGGCTGGAGAAGCGTCGACGGCCCGATCGCCCGGCTCGAGGAGGGCGACGAGGCCGATTATCTCGCCTGCATGCTGGGGCTGCGCGACTACGTGAACAAGAGCCGATTCAAGGGCGTGGTGCTCGGGCTTTCCGGCGGCGTGGATTCCGCGCTGGTGGCGGCGCTCGCCGTCGATGCGCTCGGGCCCGCGCGCGTGCGCTGCGTGATGTTGCCCTATCGCTTCACCTCGCAGGCTTCGCTCGACGATGCCGCCGGCGTGGCGCGCGCGCTCGGCGTGCGCTACGACGTGCTGCCGATCGAGCGCGCGGTCGCGGGGATGGAGCAAGCGCTGTCGCCGGTGTTCGCCGGGACGGCGCCCGACGTCACCGAGGAG
>JBAUOM010000225.1:0-10113 GCA_049579765.1 Xanthobacteraceae bacterium | reverse complement strand
ACGTGGGATTGCAGGACAAAACATATTTCAATCCGGCGCCCGCCGGATTTGCCGGCAATCAGCGCATCAATCTCGACGACCACGTGGTCCGCGTCGGGGTGAACTACCAGCTGCCCTGGAACATCTTGGACGGCTTCTTCAGGCGCTGAGCTCGAGATCGGCCCACACCGGAACGTGGTCCGAGGGCCGCTCCCAGGCGCGCACGTGCTTGTCGACCCCGGTGGCGATCAACCGATCGGCCGCCTGCGGCGACAGCAGCAGATGATCGATGCGGATGCCGTCGTTCTTCTGCCAGGCGCCGGCCTGATAATCCCAGAATGTATAGGGGCCCGGGCCGTCGCTTCCGGCGCGGACCGCGTCGGTCAATCCCAGATTGCAGAGCGCGCGGAATTTTTCCCTGGTTCGGGGCAGGAACAACGCATCCCCCACCCAGCGGCCGGGATTGCGGGCATCACGCTCCGATGGGATGACGTTGAAGTCGCCGGCCAGGACCAGCGGCTCCTCTAGCTGAAGGCGTTCATTTACGAAATCAATGAGCCTGTCCATCCATCTGATCTTATAAGAATACTTGTCGGTCTCCGGCGGGTTGCCGTTAGGCAGATAGACGGACGCTACCCGCACGACGCCGCCCCTCGTCGACACCGTCGCCTCCAGAAAGCGCGCATGCGCGTCGGCGTCGTCGCCGGGCAGGCGTGCCGTCACCTCGTCGAGCGGGGATTTCGAAAGGACCGCCACGCCATTGAATGTCTTCTGACCGTGCACTGCAACGTTGTAGCCCAGCGCTTCAAGCGGCTCGCGCGGGAAGGCGTCGTCGACGCATTTGGTCTCCTGCAGGCACACGACGTCGGGCCGCCGCTCCGAAAGCCAGGCGGTCAGATTGTCCATTCTTTGCTTGATGGAATTGATGTTCCAGGTGGCGATGCGCATGGCACGAGGCGAGGGCGGCGCGGTTGTCGGCGGCCGTGACGGGACTGCGGCGGCGGGGACGACGTTTCCCCTCAAAGTTACGACGATTTTATGATGGCAGATCGCCGCCAAGGATGCGCCATCGGTACGGATATGTTAGAAGTCTTCTCTTGCATACCAAAAAGAATCGTTATGCGCGGGGGACCAGAGGAAAGGAAGCCCGGGCGGGTCGAGAAAGCCGCGGTCCGGCAGGGTAAATGAAGAAGCGGACGTTGGTGCTGGGGGCCGTCGTCGTGCTTGCAGGGGCAGGCATCGTGGCGGCCACGCGAGGGGGTTTGTGGTCGGAGGGTGCCGTCGCGCAGGCGCCGCGTCAGAACGCGCAGCGTGTCGTTTCGGTCGAGGTCGCCGACGCCACCCGGAAGGCCATCCCGGTCCGTATCGAGGCGCTCGGCAGCGTGACCCCGATTGCCAGCGTCGCCATCAGGCCTCGCATCGACAGCGAGATCGTGGGCGTGCACTTCGACGATGGCGCCACGGTGCATGAAGGCGAGGTGTTGTTCACGCTCGACAGCCGCGCGCTCGAAGCCCAAATCAAGCAGGTGCAAGGTGTGCTCGAGCAAGCCAAGGCCAATCTGGAGCAGGCCGAGCGCGACGTCGCACGCTACACCGAGCTGATCGCCAAGAACGCCACCACCCAGGTCACCCTCAACAACGCCAGAACCCAGGTCAACGTCTGGCGCGCCGCGGTCTATTCCAACACCGGGCAACTGGAAAATCTCAACATCCAGCTCACCTATTGCACCATCCGCGCACCGATTACCGGGCGCGCCAGCATGGCCGCGGTCAAGGTCGGCAATTTCGTTCGCCAGGCCGACCTCGCGCCGCTCGCCACCGTCATTCAGATCGCGCCCGTCTACGTCACCTTCGCGGTACCGCAGGGCGACTTGCCCGGCCTGCGCCAAGCGCTTGTCAACAAGACCGCGTCAATCGAGGCGATCATCCCCGGCGAGTCGCGACGCGCGAACGGGCAGGTCACCATGATCGAGAACAGCGTCGATGCGCCGACCGGGACGGTGCCCGTTCGCGCCACGATGCCGAACGTGGACGAGCTGCTTTGGCCGGGCACGTTGGTGAGCGTGCAATTGACGCTGCGGACCGAAGAGGGCCTCACGGTCCCCGCGGCCGCGGTGCAGCTCAGCCAGGCAGGCGCCTTCGTGTTCGTGGTCAAGGACGATGTGGCGTCGGTTCGCCCGGTCCAGGTGGAACGCACGGTCGACGGCGACTCCGTCATCGAAGCCGGTTTGGAGCCGGGGGACGTGGTCGTCACCGACGGCCAGCTTCTCCTTTCGAACGGGGTCCGGGTCAAGCAACGCAAGAAGGTCAGCTCCTGACATGAGTCTGTCGGAAACCTGCATTCGGCGGCCGGTGCTGACCACGCTGATCACGGCCTCGATCATCGTATTCGGCATCTTCGCCTACCGGCTGCTCGCCGTGGCGGCCCTGCCGCGCGTGGACTTTCCCACCATCCAGGTGACCGCGACCTTGCCCGGCGCCAGTCCGGAGACGATGGCGGCCTCGGTTGCGGGCCCGATCGAACGTCAGTTTTCCACGATCGCCGGCATCTCCTCGATGACGTCGCAGTCGACGCTCGGACAGACGCAGATCACAATCCAGTTCGATCTCAACCGCGACATCGACGGCGCGGCCCTCGACGTACAGACCGCCCTGGCGGTTGCCGCGCGCCGGCTGCCGGTCGAGATGACGACGCCGCCATTTTTTCGCAAGGTCAACCCGGGCGACTTCCCCGTTCTCTATATCAGCCTGATGTCGGCGACACTGCCGCTCTCCACCCTGAACGAATACGGCGAGATGCTGCTGGCGCAGCAGATCTCGCAATTATCCGGCGTGGCCCAGGTGTTGGTCTATGGCGCGCAGAAATTTGCGGTGCGCGTGCAGGTCGATCCGGTGGCCGCGGCGCAGCGCAACATATCGCTCGACGACGTCCGCACCGTGCTCACCAAAGCAAATTCCAATACGCCGGTCGGAACGCTGTCGGGACCCGACCGCAGCGTTACTCTGGTCGCGTCCGGAGCGCTGCGGCACGCGGCCGAGTACCGCGACGTCGTGGCGGCGTGGCGCAACGGCGCTCCGGTCAAGCTCAATGAGATCGCGCGCGTCATCGACAGCGTCGAGAACGACAAGATCGCAAGCTGGTTCAACAATGACCGCGCCATCGTGCTCGCGATCCAGCGGCAGCCCGACGCCAACACGGTCGCCGTCGTCGACGCGGTCATGGCCAAGCTGCCGCAGTTCCGTGCGCAGGTGCCGGCCTCGATCCGCATGGAGACGCTGCTCGACAGGTCGATCTCGATCCGGCAGGCGGTGGCGGACGTTCAGGAGACCCTGATCATCGCCTTCTGCTTGGTGATCCTCGTCATTTTCCTGTTCCTGCGTTCGGCCGCCGCGACCATCATTCCAGGCCTAGCCGTGCCCATTTCGCTCGTCGGCACATGCGCCGCCATGTACATGTTCGGCTTCTCCATCAACAACATGACCCTGCTGGCGCTGACGTTGTCGGTCGGCTTCGTGGTCGACGACGCCATCGTGATGCTGGAGAACATCGTCCGCCACATCGAAGGCGGCATGCGGCCGTTCGAGGCCGCGCTCAAGGGCGCGCGCGAGATCGGCTTCACCATCATCTCGATCACGTTCTCGTTGATCGCGGTCTTCATCCCGGTGCTGCTGATGGGGGGCGTCGTCGGGCGCGTCTTCCGCGAATTCGCCGTGACGATCGCGGTCGCCATCGTGCTTTCCGGGTTCGTCTCGCTGACGCTTACGCCGATGTTGTGCGCGCGCGTGCTGCGCGGCCATCATGAGGGCGAAAAGAAGCAAATCTTCATCCTGCGGGCATTCGAGCGGGTCTTCCAGGTCTCGCTCAAAGCCTACGCATGGACGCTCGACAGAGTCCTGGCTTACAAGGCGATCACGCTGGCGGTCACCTTTGCGACCATCGCCGGCACCGTGTGGCTCTACATCATCATTCCCAAAGGCTTCTTTCCGCTCGAGGACACCGGCTACATGCTGGCCATCACCGAGGCGCGGTCGGATATCTCGTTCGACGCCATGGTCGAGCGTCAGCGCAAGATGGCCGAGATCATCCGCAACGACCAAGCGGTGCTCTACGTCAATTCGACCGTCGGCGTCGGCGGACCCAACAGCACCGCCAACCAGGGGCGGATGCTCGTCGCCCTCAAGCCGAAGACTGAACGCGGTCCACTGAACCAAGTGATCCAGCGCTTGCGCCGCGAGGCGGGCGGCGTCACCGGCATGGCCGTGTTTTTCCAGATGATTCAAAACATCAACGTCGGTGGGAGAATCAACAAGAGCCAGTACCAATATACCTTGCAGTCAAGCGACACCGAGGAACTCTACCGGCTTGCGCCGGAGCTGCGCGACAAGATCGCCAAGCTCCCGGGATTGCAGGACGTCACGACCGACCTTTACGTGACCAACCCGCAGGTCATGATCGAGGTCGACCGCCAACAGGCGGCCGTGTACGGGGTCACCATCGACCAGGTGCGCCAGGAATTGTACAACGCCTTCGGCGCACGCCAGGTGGCGACGATCTACACGGCGAGCAACGACTATCAGGTCATCCTCGAGGCCAAGCCTGAATTCCGCACTGATCCTTCGAGCCTGTCCAAAATCTACGTGAAGACCAACGGCGGCGGGGCCGCCACCGCCGGAACGTCGGGCCCGGGCCCGGGCTCGGGCGTGACCGGCAGCGGGATTCCCTCGGGGAGATCGATCCCGCTCTCCGCGGTGACCAAGCCGGTGCAGACGGTCGGCCCGCTCCTCGTCAACCACCAGGGCCAGCAGCCTTCGGTCACCATCTCGTTCAACCTGGCGCCCGGATATTCGCTGGGCGACGCGGTTGCGGCGATCCAGAACATCGAGCGCGAGTCGAACCTGCCGGCCACGATCTCCACCGGCTTCCAGGGCACCGCGCAGGTATTCCAGGAGTCGCTGAAAGGACAGGGCATCCTCATCCTTGCGGCCATCTTCGCCGCTTACGTCGTGCTCGGCATCCTGTACGAGAGCTTCATCCATCCGATCACCATCATTTCCGGTTTGCCGTCGGCCGGCATCGGAGCCTTGCTCGTGCTGATGCTGTTCAAGATGGACCTGTCGGTCATCGCCATGATCGGCATCGTGATGCTGGTCGGCATCGTGAAGAAAAACGCGATCATGATGATCGACTTCGCGATCGAACGCCGGCGCGTGGGGCTCTCGGCCGAAGCGGCGATCCGCGAGGCCGCGGTATTGCGCTTCCGTCCGATCATGATGACGACGTTCGCCGCGATCTGTGGAGCGCTGCCGATCGCGCTGGGGTCCGGCGAGGGCGCCGAGCTGCGCCAGCCGCTCGGCATCGCCGTGGTCGGCGGCCTTTGCCTGTCGCAGCTCCTGACACTGTTCATCACGCCGGTGGTCTACATCTATCTCGACCGCATCGACCGCATGCTCAAGCATCGGCTCGAGCCGCAAGTCCAAGAGGTGCCGGAGCATCCACAACGGCCGACCGCGGTGGCGGCGGAGTGAGATTCGGAGGATCGACGACGGACGATCTCTGCCCTTGTCTTCCTCGGTCGACGGTCAGATCGAGAAGCTCGTTCCGCAGCCGCAGGACGCCGTCGCCTGCGGGTTGTTGATGCGGAACGAGGCGCCGATCAGGTCGTCGACGAAGTCGATCTCGGAACCGGCCAGATAGCCGACTGATAGCTGGTCGATCAGCACGGTCGCGCCGTTGCGTTCGATGACGAGGTCGTCGGCCGTGCGGGCGCGCTCGATGTCGAACTTGTACTGGAAGCCGGAGCAGCCGCCGCCTTCCACGCTTACGCGCAGCATGGTTCCCGGCGGCTCGCGGCCCAGGATCTCGCCGATCCGGCGCGCCGCGCGCTCGGTCACTGTAATGGCATCCATCCGCGCACCATCGTCATTGCCAGCAGGGCCTACCGATAGTTAAGTGCGCGCAAGACTTTGGTCAACTCGGCTCGGGTCAATTGGGTGGTCCGGCATGGCGGTCGAGGCGGCAGTTGCGCGCGCGACCTATGCGTCGGCTCCGGGTGGGAGCCGCGGCCGCGTGCATCCGGAACCGGTCAGCCCCACCCGCAACGCCTTCCGGCGCGACTGCGACCGCATCATCCACGCCACTGCCTTCCGGCGGCTCGCCTACAAGACCCAGGTCTTCGTGTTCCACGAAGGCGACCATTTCCGGACGCGGTTGACCCACACGCTCGAAGTCGCCCAGATCGCGCGCTCGCTCGCCCGTGCGCTCGGGCTCGACGAGGATCTGGCAGAGGCGCTGGCGCTGGCGCACGACCTGGGCCACCCCCCGTTCGGCCATGCCGGCGAGCGCGCGCTCGACCGTTGCCTGGCAGCATCGGGCGGCTTCGATCACAATGCGCAGACGTTGCGGGTGGTGACCGCGCTCGAGCGGCGCTATCCCGCATTCGACGGGCTGAATCTCGCCTGGGAGACGCTCGAGGGCCTGGTCAAGCACAACGGACCGCTCACGCAGCGCGACGGCAGCCCGATCGGGCGCTATCGCGAGCGCGGCCTGCCGCACGCCATCCGTCTGCACGGCGCCACGCAGGACTTGGAACTTTGGAGCTTTGCCAGCGCCGAGGCGCAGATCGCCGCGATCTCCGACGACATCGCCTACGACGCACACGACATCGACGACGGCTTGCGCGCCGGGCTGTTTGCGCTCGATGATCTCGCCGTGGTGCCCCTGATCGACGATATCGTGCGGCGCATCCACGACGAAAGCCCCGGCCTCGAGTCCGGTCGCCTGGCGCACGAGCTGGTGCGCCGCCTCATTACGCAAATGATCGAGGATGTCATCGCCGAGACCGGCAGCCGCCTGCGGGCGCTGGCGCCGCGTTCGGCGGACGACGTGCGTCATGCCGAGGCACCGGTCGGCGCCTTCTCGCCGGTGATGGCGGAGACCGACCGCGCCATCAAGGGCTTTCTCTACCCTCGCATGTACCGCCACACCCGCATCATGCGCATCATGGGCGATGCGGAAGCGGTGGTCTGCGCGCTATTCGCGCGTTACGCGGACAAGCCTCACGACATCCCGGCGGAATGGGCGCAGCCCCTCGAGGCTGGCGACGATGCCGCGCGGCTGCGCCGAATCGCCGACTTCATCGCCGGCATGACCGACCGTTACGCGCTCGGCGAGCACGCACGGCTCTTTGACTCGACACCGGAATTGCGTTAGGCGGCGCGCCCTGAAGGCAAGTCCCGCCGGCCATGAGCGACCAGAACATCTTCGCCGCCGTCCTGGACAAGGTGCGCGCCGCCAACGACGCGCTCATCGCGGAGGGCGCGCTGCCCGCCGGGATCGATCAGTCGCGCGTCGTGGTCGAGCCGCCGCGCGAGGCCGCGCACGGCGACATGGCGACCAATGCGGCCATGGTGCTGGCGAAGGAAGCTGGCAGGACGCCGCGCCAATTGGCCGAAGCGATTGCCGCGAAGCTCGCCGCCGACGGCCTGGTGGCGAAGGCCGAGGTCGCGGGACCGGGCTTCATCAATCTCACGCTCAGGCCGACGGCCTGGATCGACGCCTTGCGTGCCGTGCTCGCAGCGGGGGCGGATTACGGACGAACCGACCTCGGCTCGGGCACCGCCGTGAACGTCGAATACGTGTCCGCCAATCCGACCGGGCCCATGCACGTCGGTCATTGCCGCGGCGCCGTCTTCGGCGACGCGCTTGCCAATCTGCTCGCCTTCAGCGGCTTCAAGGTCACGCGCGAATACTACATCAACGATGCCGGCGCGCAGGTCGACATGCTCGCCCGCTCCGCGTTCCTGCGCTACCGCGAGGCGCTCGGCGAGGACATCGGCTCAATTCCCGAGGGCCTCTATCCCGGCGACTACCTCAAGCCGGTGGGGGCACGGCTCGCCGCCGACTACGGCGCGAGCCTGAAGGACAAGCCGGAGCCGGAATGGCTTCCGCTGGTGCGCGCTCGCGCCATCGACATGATGATGGCGGCAATCCGCGACGATCTCAGGTCGCTCAACGTCGCGCAGGACGTCTTCTTCTCCGAGCGGTCGCTGATCGAAGGTCCGCGCGACGCCGTGGGCGAGACCATCGCCGCGCTGCGGCGTGCCGGCTACGTGTACGAAGGGCGGCTGCCCCCGCCCAAGGGCGCGCCGGTGGAAGACTGGGAGGATCGCGAGCAGACCCTGTTCCGCTCGACCGAATTCGGCGACGACGTCGACCGGCCGCTGATGAAGTCGGACGGCAGCTACACCTATTTCGCCTCCGATATCGCCTACCACAAGAGCAAGGTCGATCGCGGCTTCCGCAGCCTGATCGACGTGTGGGGCGCCGATCACGGCGGCTACATCAAGCGCGTGCAGGCGGCGGTGAAGGCTGTGCAGAGGATTTCCAACGCCCCGGGTGCCGATCTCGACGTCAAGCTCGTGCAATTGGTCAAGCTCCTGCGCGGCGGCGAGCCGGTCAAAATGTCGAAGCGGGCAGGGGAGTTCGTGACCTTGCGCGACGTCGTCAATGAAGTCGGCAGAGATGCCGTTCGCTTCATGATGCTCTACCGCAAGAACGATGCGGTGCTCGACTTCGACCTCGCCAAAGTGATCGAGCAGTCGCGCGACAACCCGGTCTTCTACGTCCAATACGGCCATGCCCGCGGCCGCTCGGTCTTCCGCAACGCGCGCGAGGTGGTCGGCCTGCCGCTCGAGCCGGCGGAACTGGCCTCGACGCTCGCCGGGGCGCCGCTCGAACGGTTGGACGACGCCGGCGAACTTGCGCTGATGCGGCGTCTTGCCCTCTATCCGCGCCTCGTCGAGGCTGCCGCGATCGCCCACGAGCCGCACCGCATCGCCTTTTATCTCTATGAACTTGCAAGCGATTTCCACGCGCAGTGGAATCGGGGGAAAGATGCGCCACATTTACGCTTCATTATCCAGAATGATCCACAACTAACCATGGCTCGCCTGGCGCTGGTGCACGGCGTTGTCATCGTTCTCGCGTCAGGGCTCGGTATGCTCGGCGTCGAGGCGCCTGAGGAGATGCGTTAGTCTCGCTCGGTGCCATTTGGCTGGACGGACCACGCCTGACAGATCCGTCATTCAGCCGATCGAGTGCGACGCCAATACCGGAAGCGGGGAGAGTGGGGAGAGTATGGCGGACGACCACACGTTAAGACCCTATCGCTCGAATGATCAGCATCGGCGCGCGACCGAGCCGGTGTCGGCGAGCGAGCGGGCAGCCTCCAACGATCCTCTCGCCGAGCTCGCCCGCCTGATTGGGCGGAGCGATCCGTACGCCGAGTTCGGGCGAAGCAGCTCGCGCCGGGCAGCGGTCCGCCAGGATGTGTCCACCGCTCCGGCCGAGCAATGGCACGAGGCGGCGCATGATCAGCAGCAATTCGCCGGCGACGACGCTCGGGCCCGGGATGCCTATTATGGGGCAAGCCGCGACGACGTGGAGCCGCTCGCGCCCGGTGGCGAGGAGCGGGACGCCGGCAGTCGGGTCTATGAGGAGGTGCCCCTCGCCGCTGACCACCAAGGCCAGTACGATGATCACGCCCGGCCGCACGAGGGCCAGCAATCCTCCGATGTGCTGCAGGGGGGCTACGAGGACGAGCAGTATTACCAGGACGACGCGCCGCTCGACCCGCGCGAAGACGAAATGTACGACGATCCGCCGCGCCTGCGTCAGCGCGTCAGCCTCGTGACCGTGCTGGCGCTCGTCGGCTGCGCCCTGCTCGGCACGGTCGGTGCCTACGCTTATCGGAGCTACTCGGCCCCTGCCGGTTCGACGCAGCCGCCCCCGGTCATCACCGCGGACAACTCGACGCCGACGAAGATCGTCCCCGCTACGGCCGGGGACCCGCAATCGGAAAAAGCCGTCCAGGATCGCTTGGCCAACGCCGGCAAGGAGCAGCTCGTCTCGAAGCAGGAAGAGCCGGTGGTGCTGCAGCAGGCCGCTCCCCAGCCCGCGCCCCGCGTCGTCCCGCCGGCGGCGGCTGCGCAACAGCCATCCTCCGGATCCGCCACGACATCGACCGAGCCCAAGAAAATCCGGACCGTTACCATTCGCCCCGAGGCCCCCGACATCAGCGGGCGGCCGATAGGGCTGGCGGCGCCGGCAGCGCCGGCGCCCAAGGCGGGTACGGC
>JBAUOM010000224.1:0-2579 GCA_049579765.1 Xanthobacteraceae bacterium | reverse complement strand
CTGCCGGCCGACTATCTCGCCTGGAGGCGCTTGACCTCGACCGGGGCGTCGCGGATCGAGCTGCAATACGTGCATCCGTCCTACCTGCAGGCGGCCTACCCCTCCTCGCCGTCCGGCCTGCCGCGCGTCTTCACGATCGAGGGTCCGACGCTGAAGATCATGCCGATCGACGACAGCGCACTGGAGCTCGATTACTTTCGCAAGATCGCGGCGCTCTCGGACGGTGCGCCGGCGAATTGGCTGCTCGGCGCGCATCCCGACCTCTATCTCTTCGGTGCCCTGGTCGAGGCGGAGATGTTCGGCGTGAACGACGAGCGCGCCCCGCTCTGGAAGGCGCGCCGCGACGAGATCTTCGACGAGCTCGAGAAGCTTTCCAACAGGACGCGCGGCGCCGGCGCGATCCGGGTTTTGGGCCAGACACCGTGAAAGGAGTGGGTAGCGAGTAGCGAATAGCGAGTAGCTCTTCTTCACTATTCGCTATTCACTACTCGCTATTCGCTATTCGCATGATCTTACCGTTCGGCGAGTGGAAGCCCGATCTCATGAACACCAACGGGCAAGCGTCGCAGCTCGTGCAGAACGTGGTGCCACGCGCCGACGGCTACGGGCCGTGGAAGGCCTTCGCGCCTTATTCGAACGTCCTGCCGAGCTCGGCGGCGTGCCGCGGCTTCTTCTACGCCCGCAAGACCGACGGCTCGATTCAGGCCTTCGTCGGCTCGAGCGACCATCTCTATCAATTGGACGCCACGACGCTGTTGTGGACGGACGTCTCGGGCGCCGCCTACGCGGCCTTGCCGACCGGCTACCATTGGCAGTTCGCGCAGTTCGGCAACTTCGTCGTCGCGGTGCAGCCCAACGCGCCGCCGCAGGTCTACCAGCTCGGCGGTTCCGTCACCTTCAGCGATCTCGGCGGCTCCCCGCCGCAGGCGGCCTATGTCGCCGTGGTCGGGCGCTTCCTGGTGCTCAGCGGACTGCTCGCCAACCCGTTCCGCATCCAATGGTCCGGCCTCAATGCCATCACGACCTGGACGCCGGGCGTCAATTCCAGCGATTTCCAGGACTTCCCCGACGGCGGCATCGTGCGCGGCGTCGCCGGCGGCGAGTTCGGGGTGATCTTCCAGGACGCCGTCATCCGCCGCATGGTCTACGCGGTCGGCGCGCCCTACGTGTTCCAGATCGACCGTATCGCCGAGGACAAGGGGCTGCTCGCGCCCTATTCGCTGATCCGCGCCGGCGACAGGATCTTCTTCCTCGCCAGCCAAGGCTTCCACGAGATGCTCGCGACCGGTGCGCCGGTGCCGATCGGCAAGGAGAAATTCGATCGTACCTTCTTTGCCGACTACGATCCCGCCCAGCCGCAGCTGATCATCGGCGCCGCCGATCCCGAGCAGAGCCGGGTCTACTGGTCCTACAAGTCACACGCGGGCACCGCGGGATTGTTCGACAAGCTCATCTGCTACGACTACGCGCTCGCGCGCGGATCGATCATCGCGCAGCGCGGCTCCTATCTCGCCACGTTGTCGCGGCCCGGCTTTACCCTCGAGGGGCTCGACTCGGTCTCGACCTCGATCGACGCCCTGACGTTCTCGCTCGACGATGTGGCGCTTGCCGCGCTGCCGAAGCTGTCGCTGTTCGACGCGAGCATCCGGCTCGGCTTCTGCACCGGCCCCAATCTCGAATCGACCATCGACACGCCGGAGCGCGCTCTCGATGGCCAGCGCCGGGTGCGGGTGAAGGGGTTGCGGCCGATCACCGACGCGCCAGGCTGCTACGGGGCGGTCGGCGCGCGCGAGACGATGCAAAGCGCGACGACCTACGGCGCCGAGCAGCCCGTGAACGGCAAGGGGCTCATCCCGGTCCACGTCTCGACCCGCTTGGCGCGCGGTCGGCTGCGCATCCCGGCCGGAACGGACTGGACGTTCGCCAGCGGGTTCGAGCCGGAATTCGCGCAGGAAGGACGCCGATGACCATCGGCACGCTCGCTCCCGGCGAAAAGGACCTCTACAAGATCGTCGCCGTCGTGCGGCAGCTCACGGAGGGGCGCAGCAACGCCCCAGCCATATCCGGCGACGCGACGCTGAACGCCGGCACCGGGGTGCTGACGATCGCGAGCGACGCCGTCACCAACGCCAAGCTCGCCGATATGGCGCAGGCGACCGTCAAGGGCCGCGCAGCCGGCGCCGGCACCGGCGATCCGGCCGACTTGAGCGTGGCGCAGCTGGTCGCGCTCATTGGCATCCCCGCGAACATCCGCGTGTTCAAGTCGAGCACCACCTATCCCGCGGTGACCAACGGCAACGTGAAGGTGCTGGTGAGAGCCAAAGGCGGCGGGGGCGGGGGCGGCGGCGGCACGACGTTGTCGGGTTTCGGCGGCGGCGGCGGCGAGGGCGCCATCAGCTACAAGTTGACCACGGCCTCGGCGCTCGGCGGTCAAGCCGTGACCATCGGCGCAGGCGGCGCGAATGTGGCGGCCAATACCGACGCCAACGGCGGGGCCGGGGGCACCAGCAGCATCGGCACCGTGATCACGGCGCCGGGCGGCATCGGCGGCACGCGCGCAGGCGTGGGCGGCCAAGGTG
>JBAUOM010000223.1:0-21976 GCA_049579765.1 Xanthobacteraceae bacterium | reverse complement strand
GGGCGGCGCGCCGCCGACCATGGCCGCGGCGGGGAGCAGGGACACGAAGGTGCAGGTGAGAGCGGCCGCGACGCGGATCATGGCTCCAGCGGCGATCCCAGTTTTGCCGCGGTATCGAGCAGCCAGTAGCGATAGCGTGCCAGCGGAATGATACCGCTCACAAAGCCGCAGACGGGTTCGCCGCCGGGCCGTGCCGACCAACTGACGATCCCGACAAGGGCACCGTCGCGCTCATCGAGCACCGGTCCGCCGGAGTCGCCGTTGCAGACGCCGAGGCCGGGGGCTTCTCCGAGCTTGCGTGGATCGACCAGACTCAGCTGCTGCGAGCTCGGCCGATCGGTCGCGACCAGCGTCACCGCACGCAACTTGCCCGCGGTCCTGCGGTCGCCTTGCACGGCGACGCCGAAGCCCGCGACGATGAAGCGGTCGCCGACCGAAGGCGGCACGCGCCGCTCGCTCAAGGCCGCCGGCACGAGATTTCGCAGCGGAGGCGCGGCAAGCTTGACGAGCGCCAAGTCCGGGGCATCGGTCCGCGGAGAGAATTGTGGATGCGCCGCAACGCTCGCAATGTCCTTCACCGCGGGAGTCCGGCCTTCGAACATGAGCAGCCGATATTTGCCCTTGCCCAACACGCAATGCGCCGCCGTGAGCACGAGATCGGGTGCGATCACGACGCCGGTGCACAAGCTTTGGCCGCCTACGATCAGAACGACCTGACGCGCGAGCGTCTGATCGGCCGGCGGCGCGCCCCCTACCATGGCGGAGGCGGGCGGGGCTGAGAGTGCGAGCCACGCGAGCGCAACGCGCGCGCGCGACGCTCCGGGCGCGCTCAACATTGAAACTGCAAAAGACGGCGGCAGGCTGGGCGCGCTTGCGATTGGTCGAGGCCACGTCCCGGCATCACTGCCTCGTCGTGCGGTTCGCGTGGTCTCAGCGGCTTAGGGCCGCGGGGCCTGGCGGGTGTCCCGCTCTTTCTTTTGGAAGAATGTTTGCTCGATCTCGTTGTAGATGCGGACGAGCCATGCCTCGGCGCGAGCGGCGCGCTCGCGAAAGTGCGCGGCCTCCGCCTCGACTTCGCGCAATCGCTCCTCGGACGCCCGCAATTGGAATGAAAGTTTGTGCGCCAAGTCCATGGCGCGCGCGCAGTCTTCCTTCGCCATGTCCGCCGCCTTCTGCAGCAGCGCGACAATCATGCGGCCCGATTCGTCGGCTACAACTTCAGGCTGCGCTTTGTATGTCGGTGCAAACGGGACAATGGTACCTGCTTTGTCGGGCGCATACGCACTCATCTTACTCACTCCCCATTCCAGTCTCATGACCGGCGCGGAACCCTAGCACAGCCGGCGGCGGGGCCCGCGAAAAATTTGGGGTGGCTGCTGCCCGCGTTTCGCTTGATCGGTGGATGTGACGGTGGAGTGACGCCCAAAACCGGCCGGTCGGATCGACCAGGGGGCTGTCGGATCGTGCGTACCGACCGCCTACGATCCCGTGGCGAGAAGCATGCCGGCCGAATGGGGAATTTCGACGTCGATGGCGAGCGTGGAGACGCTCGCGCCGCGGTCCATCCGCACCTGCACGTTCTCGCGCTCGACGGCCACGTGCTTGGTGATCGCGGCCAGGATCTCCTCACGCAGAAGCGCGACCAGATCGGATTGCCCGCGCGTCGCCCGCTCGTAGGACAAGAGGATCTGAAGCCGTTCCCTCGCGACCGGGGCTGAACCCCGGCGCCGGAACAGGTTGAGCAAGATCATGCCGCCCTCCGTCCGAACAGCTTGTCGAGCAGGCCCTTGCGGTCGCTGGGGACCGACATCGGCACGTCGTCACCCTTGAGCCTGCGGGCGGCGTCGAGATAGGCGCGCGCCGGAGCGCTGGCCGCGTTGCTGAGCGTGACGGGCGAGCCGACATTGGAGGCGCGCAGCACCTCTTCACTTTCCGGAATGATGCCGAGCAGCGGCGTGGAGAGGATTTCGAGCACGTCCTCGATGGTGAGCATCTCGCCGCGCGCCGCGCGTTGGGCGTCGTAGCGCGTGATGAGGATGTGCTTCTCGACGCGCTGACCCTTCTCGGCCTTTTCCGTCTTGGAATCGAGCAGCCCGATGATGCGGTCGGAGTCGCGCACCGAGGAGACTTCCGGGTTGGTCACGATGACCGCGGCGTCCGCGAACCGCATCGCGAGCGTCGCTCCCCGCTCGATGCCGGCCGGGCTGTCGCAGATCACCCAGTCGAACTTGCCGCGCAACTCCTGGATCACGTCGGCCACGCCCTGCTCGGTGAGGGCATCCTTGTCGCGGGTTTGCGAGGCCGGCAGCAGCCACAGCGTCTCGAGCCGCTTGTCGCGGATGAGCGCCTGCGGAAGCTTGGCGACGCCTTGCACCACGTTGATGAGGTCGAACACGACGCGGCGCTCGGCCCCCATCACCAGGTCGAGATTGCGCAGGCCGACGTCGAAATCGACCACCGCGACCTTCTGTCCGGCTTGCGCCAGTGCGGCGCCGAGCGCGGCGGTGGACGTCGTCTTGCCCACGCCGCCCTTGCCGGACGTGACCACGAGGACCTTGGCCATATCTGCTGTCTCCTGCATGTTTCAATCCAAGGCTGCTATTGAGAGGACGCTGTCGAGGAGCCAACACTGTGCGGGCCGGTTGCGGAGGGTTGCGTCCATCTCCTCGGCCGTCCGGTAGTAGCCGTCGATCGAAACCAGCTCGGCTTCGTTCTTGCTGCAGAAGATCCGCGCGCGCGTGTTGCCCATCGACCCCGCCATGGCCCGGCCGCGCAACGCCCCGTAAACGTGGATCGATCCACCGGCGACGACCTCCGCTCCGGAAGACACCGAGCCGAGCACGGTGACATCGCCATACGGGAAGATGATGGACTGGCCGGAACGGATCGGGCTCTCGATCAGCAGGGAGCTGGGCTCCTGCCGTTGCCGCGGCTTGGCTATCGCAGCGGCGGCGGGATGGTCGCCGGGAGACGGTGCGGCCGCCTCGCTCCCGGCCACCGGGCGCCCGCCCTTGAGGAGGGGAGGCAGCGAAGGGTCGAGTTGATCCGGATGGGCATCCTCGAGGCCCATGATCCTGATCCCGCGCTCGCCCAATGCTGCGATCAGCTGGCCAATTCCGGCGCGGCTGAGCGCAACGGCAGCGAGATCGAGGATGATGGGCCTGCCGACGAAAAAGTCGGGCGAGTTCCGCGTCCATTTGTCGAGCTCCGCCATCCAGCTCGCGATGGGCGGCGCGGGCGAGAGCACGAATGCCATGAACGAGCGGCCACGGAACCGCATTGCCGGAGCTCGAACAGCGGTCGCGCTTGTCACCACGGAACCTCGAGAACACTTCGATATCGCGGACGGAGTGCTTCCGATTAGCGCGCACCGTGGTTAATGGGGGGTTAATTTTTTGAGGCCTTGAATAGGCTGCCGTGCGTCCCCGACAGCCCACGTCGCTTCCACAAGTCGGGTCCGCGTCGGGCCAAGTTGGCGCGAACGCGCCGAAAGAACACTCGATCAGTCTCGTCCAAAGCCACAATGACGGGCGAATGTGACGGACATCACATCCGACAGTGATAAATCCCGCATATGGTTTCACCAGGTCTCCGGAAGTCGGGAAAGCGTGCAAACCAGATCGAACCGCACCATGTGCACCCTTGCTATCGCTCTGGCGGCCACTACTGCGCGAACACTTGGTTGCCATCTATCGCCCGGCAACCCGGTTGAGTCCGATACGGACTTGCACGTGCGTGCGCATGAACGGGCAATGATGTGGGCGGGTCTTCGGTCGCTGACTGTGTTTGCGAAGGTGTCCACTCGTGGAACTGGGCGGCCTACAGTCGAAACTTGGCGGAGCTGTTAGCAGCCTGGAGAGCAACCGCTTGAACATGCCCAGTGGCTGAGAGAGTGACGTCTTCGCTGGATAGTTGAAGAGATGCGCAATATCATTCTCGCCGTGATGATAGCAGTCGGCGCCAGCGCGATTGTGTACCTGTTGGCGACGGTGCTTGGCTTCCCAACCGAAGTAGCCAAGGGCGCGGCTGGCCTTCCGGCCTTCGCGATCCAAAAGGTCTATGAATTTCTAGAGACAAGAAGTGCGAAGCGGTCTCTTGCAAAGGCCGGTCTTAAGCCCACGATGAGCGTAAATGAGTTTTCAATTCACCCGCTCTCGGCGTTTCTTTTTTCCTTTATAATGTGGTCTGGCGTATTCTTTTTTAGTGGTTCACTCATGGGCATGTGTGTGGCTATGGCGGGAGCTATTAGCAAGATTGATATAGAGGAGACACAACCAAAGTTATTTGCTTACCTGATCATCTTTACAGCACTTCCTTTGCGAATCATCGCGGCAGCCTATATTGGCTGTTGGATTGGGACTCGCTCTCGCCGGTACGTTTTGGCCATTCTCATCGGCGCTATTGCCTTAGGTTCCGGTGCAACCTTCCTGTTGTCGTTCCTGTTCCTCATGAACGACGATAAGTTCAAGGTAGTTGCCGAGGGGCGCGCGGCGCTGGCGCAATTCATCCAAATCGTGCCCGATATTGCGATCTACATAATCTCTGCTGCGCTCGGGTTTTGGTATGGGCAGCGTCAGAAGCCTGCATATTACCTAGGATTCATCATGAAAATACTGCCCCAGCAGACACGTCAGACGATCGTTGAAATGGCGCAGGATGAGGCCCTCCGGGCGCGTCGGCCCGCGCCGCAGGATCCCGTCCCCGCACCAGTCAGTGCAGCATAGGGCGGGCATTCGCCGCGATTCCGCTGCGATGCGGCGCGACGCAAGCTGGCGGGTTGCGTGGCCGCTGTCAGAACAGCCGCCAGAACGCCAGCACCATCAACGCGTAAATGACCAGCACCACCGTCGTTCCGGCGATCTCGATCGGGCGGCGCTTCGCGTCCGCCGGCTGCAGCCACCAGGAGAAACCGACGCTCGTCCACGGCACCAGATAGGTCAGCAGCAGGACGCTGACGACATTGCCGACGAACAGCGCGATCGCGAAGGGCAGACCCGCACGACCGGTCAGCAACGGTGTCTGCACGAGGTACCCGAACAGGAACACCACCGGATACAGCATCAGCAGGACGAGCATGTTCATCTTCCAGACCGGCGGAGCGGGCGCTCCGGCGGTCAGGGCGGGGAACCATTGATCGAAGCCGCTGCGCACGATGCGGGCGTGGAATTCCTCGGTGAACGGAACCGCCTCCTGCAGGAGCTTGTGGCGCTCGGGCGAGTCGAGCCAAGCCTGCAAATTCGCTTCCGTGTCGAAGCGCAGGATGGCCAGCCAATTCTCCTGCACCCCCGGGACCGGCGGATCGAAGCGATAACCCTGGAAGCCCGGCGCCTTCGACTGTGCGGCGGCAATGCGCTGCTCCCAAGCGCGATACGCGCTCTCCTGGCCCGGCTTGATGTGCGTCGAGATCACCGCCGAAACCGGCGACGGCAGCACGCCGGCCCCGCCGTCGTGCACGATGTTGATGTCGTCGCGGCCCACCAGCATGGGCGCCACGCCTTCTATGCGTTGGACCCTCTGCTCGGAATTGAGCCAGGCGAGCGCCGCGTCGGTGCTGGCGAAGCGCTGCAGAATGACCCAGTCGACCTGGGCCGGCGGGCTCGGCGGCATCACCGTCTGTTCGATGAAGCCGGGAAAGCCGGCGACGATCTTGCTCGTCTGCTCCTGCCATCGGGCGAAGGCTTCCGCCGTCTCCGGCCGCACGCGGGTCTGCGTGACGATGGTGACGGTGCCCGCGGTCGCGGCTGACGACGTTCCCGCCGTCGCTTGTTGCGTGTCGCTCACGGCTGGCCGGAGAGCTTGCTGAAGATGCGGTCCGGCGTGAACGGCAGATGCGGAAAGCGCACGCCGGTCGCATCCGCCAAGGCGTTGGCGATGGCGGGAGCGACGGGATTTATGGCGCACTCGCCCTGCGCCTTCGCTCCCAGCGGCCCGATCGAGTCATAAGTGTCGGCGAAGAACACCTCGGTGCGCGGGACGTCGGCGAAGGCCGGGATGCGATAGTTGCGCAGCGACGGGTTCACCATGGTGCCGCCGTTGTAGACCATGTTTTCGGTGAGCGCCCAGCCGAGACCCATGGCGATCGAACCTTCGATCTGGCCGCGGCATTGCAGAGGGTTGATGAGACAGCCGATGTCGGCGGCGTGCACGCTGTGCAGGATGCGGATCTCGCCGGTGATCCTGTGCACGGCGAGTCGGATGCCCTGAACATTGAAGGCGACCGTGCGCGGAGACAGATAGGCCTTGCGTTTGGCCTCGAAGCGGTGGCCGACCTTGGTGCCGGCAAGGTGGAGGTCGGCCAGCGCGATCTGCTGGTTGCCGCAGACCACGACTGCGTCATCGAGACGGCAGTCGGCGGCGGCCACGCCGGTATGGCGGCTGGCGAAGTCGAGAATGTTGTCGCGCAGGGCGTTGGCCGTGAGGTTCACCGCCTGGCCGGCGACGACGGTGCCGGTGCTCGCGAAGGTGCCGGTATCGTAGGGCGTCAGATCGGTGTCGGCGTTGACGATGGCGACGCTGTCCGCACGCGCGCCGAGCACCGAGGCGGCGATCTGCCGGTGCGAGGTGATCGACCCGTTGCCCATCTCGGTCGAGCCTACGGCAAGGTGATAGCTGCCGTCGGGCAGCAGCGTCATCAGCGCTCCCGAGCGATGCTCGGTCGGCGGACCGCAATCCAGCATTGCGAGCGCGATGCCGGTGCCCTCCGCCCACTCGTCCCCTGCGGGCTTGCGCGCGCCGCCGCCGGAAGCCAAGGCCTTCTCGACGAGGTCGAGGCATTGGTCGAGCCCGTAGCTCCCGAAGCCGACATCGGAAGGGTCCTTCCACACCGACTCGATCCAGTCGTTGGGCCGCACCATGTTCTTGCGGCGGATCTCGAACGGATCCATTCCGAGCAGCCGCGCCAGCTCGTCAATCGCGCACTCGATCGCGTACGTGGTCTGCGACGAGCCGTAGCCGCGAAAACCGCCGCCAGGCACCATGTTGGTGTAGACGGCATATCCGACCGCCTTCTTGTTGGCGCATCGGTAGGCCGTGAGCGGGCTGCCCAGCGAGGCCGCGAGCGTCTCGCTGGCGTGGCCGCCATATCCGCCGGTATTGGACACGACATGAATGTCGATCGCGGTCAGCGTCCCGTCGCGTTTGGCGCCGAGCTTCACACGCGTCGTCATCTGATGGCGTGTGGTCGCGCCGATGAACTGCTCCTCGCGGGTGAACTCCCACTTGACCGGTCGCCCGGTCTTGAGCGTAGCGAGCAGGCAGAGGTCCTCGGAGATCATCTCCTGCTTGCCGCCGAACCCGCCGCCGACGCGTTCGGTGAAGATGTGCAGGTCGCGGGCGCGCAGGCCGAAGATGTGGCAGAGCTTCTGCTGGACGACGAACGGTGCCTGCGAGCTGGTGCGATATGCAGTCGTCCGTCGTCGCCGCGCCAGGCAATCGATCCGTGCGTTTCGAGATGGACGTGCTGAACGCGCGAGGTGGAATAGGTCATTTCGTGCACGGCGTCGGCGGCCTTGAGGCCGTCCGCGACGCTGCCGACCTCGCCGTGGATGTCGACAAAGACGTTGCCTTTCTCGGCCTCGCCCTTGTCGTGCAGGACCGGCGCATCGGGCTCCATCGCCGCGACCGGATCGAAGACCGCAGGCAAGATCTCGTAGGTGACGTCGAGCAGGCGGCAGGCCCGTTCTGCGGCGGCCTCCGTCTCGGCGACGACCGCGGCGATGCGCTGGCCGACGAAACGCGCCACATTGTCGAGAACATAGCTATCGTCCGGGTCGACCAGATGGTCCTCGTGGAGGGCGGTGCTGTAGAGCCGGCGCGGCACGTCCTCCCAAGTGAAGACCTTGACCACGCCCGGCACGGCCATTGCCCTGTCGCGCCCGATGGCGAGGATGCGGGCGTGCGCGTGCGGCGAGCGCAGAACCTTGAGGTGCAGGACCCCCTCCACGGCCACGTCCATGGTGTAGTGCGCCCGGCCGGTGACGATGCCCTCGGCGAACGGATTGGGCACGCTGGTGCCGCAGGCCTGTCCGGCAACGTCGTCCTCGATTTCAGTCACGCCGGCCAATGCATCGCCGATCGCTCGGTAACCGGTGCACCGGCACAGGTTGCCCTTGAGGGCATGCGGGAGGTCCGAGCGTTGCTTTTCATCGAGTGCGGCCACCGTCATGATCATTCCGGCCGCGCAATAGCCGCATTGGAACGCCTGCGCGTCGAGGAACGCTTGCTGCACGGGATGCAGCGCACTGTCTCGCCCAGACCTTCGATGGTGGTTACGGCCCGTCCGGCGGCGCGGAAGGCCGGCATCAGGCAGGAATGAATGGGCGCGCCGTCAAGCCATACGGTGCAGGCGCCGCAATCGCCGGCGTCGCAGCCTTTCTTGACGCCGAAGGCGCCGCAATCGCGCAGAAAGGTCCGCAGACACTGTCCGGGCTGCGGCTCCGCCGAAAACAGCTTGCCGTTGACGTTGTAATTCATGCGGCTGCCGGGCGCGCCGACGCCGCGCGCATCCGCGACATCGCCTGTCATGCGCGCGCTCCCGGTTGCGCCAGCTCGGCGCGGATCTGCTCGCAGAAATAATAGGTGAGATGGCGCTTATAGGGCGCCGAGCCGTGCACGTCGTCGAAATAGCCATCGGCCGGGATGCGCTCGTCGATCATGCGTCGCAGCTGCGTCGCCGACGGCGCCTGCTCGAATCGGAGCTGTAGCGGCCGCGGGGTCGCCGCCGTGATCGTGATCAGCAGCTCGTCGGACTGTTTGTCCTGCGTTCCGATGATGAGCGCCGCCGACCGTCCGAGCTTCGTGAGCGAGGCGCGGCGGACCGCGAACCGCTTCGACAATGACGACGCGGGCAGGTGGATGCCGCGCAGCAATTCCCCGGGCGCGAGGATATTGCTGTGGTTGCCGGTGACGAAGTCGATCGCGCGGACCTGGCGCGGCGGCGCGTTGCGCGGCCACAAAGTGTAGGTGGCGTCGAGTGCCACGGTGAGCGAGATCATCGGACCCGCCGGCAGCGACATGCAGATGTTGCCGCCGACCGTGGCGGCGTTCCAGATCTTGAACGAGGCGAGGAACGCGTTGCAGCATTCGCGCAGCAGCGGCGTCGCCCGCCATTCCGGCGGGCCGGCGAAGCGGTAGAGTTCGACGATGCGGCACGTGGCCGCGATGTCGAGCCCGGTGGGAGACTGCTCCAGCGCCGGCCAAGCGAGATGATCGAGGTCGATCAGCGTATCGGTGGCGACCTGCGGCTCCGAGAACAGCCAAGTCCCTCCCGCCAGCCAGGCATATCCGTCGCGCCACTGCGTGATCAGGTCCGCCGATCTCGGGCGCTTCACCTCGGTGATCGTATTGAGGTTCATGCCGCGCCTCCTGCGGGTGCGGGTTCGAGATTGGCCGGCAGTCGCCGCCGCGCGGCCGCTTGAGCGCGGCCGCCCGGCGCCATCAGTGAAGGTCGGCCAAGGATGTGGGCCCGGGCCCGGGCGTGATCAGCGTCGGCCACTGCTGGGAGCCGAACGGCACGGCCGGCGGCAGGAACGGCTTCATCCCGCGTTTCTCGGTTTCGGCGATGATTGCCGCGCGGGCATCGCCGCCCATGAGCTCGTAGTCCATCAGGTAGTAGTTGCCGAAGAACAGGGCGCCGACGGAGCGGTCTGCGATGATGCGAGTGAGCGACGTCAGCATGTCATCCGGCGTCGTCGTGAACGAGATCGTCTCGATCAGCATCAGCCGGTGGTTGATGGCCTCCGGTCCGAAATACTGTGCCAGCACGCTGAACAAGATGTTGTTCTGGCGTGCCACGTAGATGGTGTTGCTGGCGGCGTAGGCCTTTTCCCAATCGCTGCCGAGCATCGTCTTCCAGTCGCCGATCACGGTCATCCAGTGCTCGACCTGGGTCTGCGCCGCCCACGTGATGTTATGCTTGAGCAAAGGGCCCTGCTTCTTGGCGAACGCTTCGAGGGCGGCGAGGGAGATGACGCCCTTCGCCAGGCAGTCGTCCATGAAGGCGATGTTGTTCTGCAGGACGGCGCGATTGTTGTCCCGCCACTCCAGCCGCATCAAGGTGGCGTCGAGGCCGTCGAGCGCGGCCTGCATCCGGCTGCGATAGGCGAGCATGGGAGCGCGCCAGGATTGGTTGGCGGCATTGTCCACATACGGACCCACGATCTCGGTGAGCGCCATCGTGCTGTGGCCGATCGATTTCAGCACCTGATACCCGATCGGCACCGACGGGGCCTCGAGCGGTGCCTGGCCGGGGCGATAGAGGATGAAGCGGCCGCCCGCACCGGAAAACAGGCCCAGGATCACGGGGTGCTTGCTCAGGATGTTGGCTTTGAAGACCTCGGCCGCGTCGTCATAGAGTTCGAACATCGCGGCATTGAGCGCCAGCACGTTCTTCGTCGCCGTCTCGGCGGGGCTCGACGCGGTGCGGCCGGAGATCGGCGCCATGAACGACGGCACATCCTGCGCGCGCGCCGGCGCGCCTGGCACCGCCAGAGCGATGCAAGCCGCCGTCGCGCAGGCGTACGATTTTAACAGCCAATCAATTCGCATGACTTTCCTCTCGGGAAGACCGGCGCATGCCTGCTCGTGAACGCACGATGATCATGAGGCTGAGCGGACCGGCTCGCTGGGGCGCGCCTCCCGTGGCATTCGGGAAGCATGACATGTCGCGGCCGGTCGGGCGAAGCTATCCGACCCGACCGATAAGAGTCCGTTCTCGCAGCCGTGAAGCGGCCGCATGCACAACCCGCCCCCGGTCCACCAGACGGCGAGGAAGATCGGACCTTTATGAGTTCCAATCTAGACCAAGGAACACGAGGAGCGCTAGGCCCATGCTCAGGCCCATGTCGCTCGGGCCCATGTCGCTCGGGCCCATGTCTCGGCGACGGGACGAAAAACTCGCTCCGGCGCCATGCGGCGGCTGCCTCGCACGGTGACAGGCCGCAACGCGGCGCCGCGCTTGATCGGCGGGTGCGCCGAGGCTCCTCCGATCCGGGCGACCCCGGCGCGGGCCTATGCCTCGGCGCCCGAAAAGAGATCCTTTTGGATCGCCGATCGCCGACCGGGTCAGAGCCTGATGCGCAGGAGTTGGGCAAGCTCGCCGACGATGCCGCGGCGGAACAGCAGGACGCAAACCACGAAAATCGCACCCTGCACGACGAACACCCATTGGCCGATCGTGGTCAGATAGTTCTCCAGCGTCACCATGAAGAACGCTCCCGCCACCGGCCCGAACAAGGTGCCCAGCCCGCCGACCAGTGTCATCAGGATCACTTCACCCGACATCGGCCAGTCGACGTCGGTCAAGGAAGCGAGCTGGAACACCAGCGCCTTGGTCGCGCCCGCCACGCCGGCGAACGTCGCCGAGAGCACGAAAGCGAGGAGCTTGTAGCGGTCAGTCTTGTAGCCGAGCGAGATCGCGCGCGCCTCGTTCTCCCGTATCGCCTTGAGGACTTCGCCGAAGGGCGAGTTGATGATGCGATAGATGAGCAGAAAGCAGCCGAGAAAGATCACCAGGACGGTGACGTACATGTTGGTCTGGTCGGCAAGGTCGACCAAGCCGAACAGCGTTCCCCGCGGCACCGCCTGAATGCCGTCCTCGCCGTGGGTGAACGGCGCCTGGATGGCGAAGAAATACATCATCTGCGCCAAGGCTAGCGTGATCATCGCGAAGTAGATGCCCTGCCGACGAATGGCAAGCGCGCCGACGATCAGGCCGAGCCCGGCGGCGGTCGCGGCTCCCGACGCGATCGCGAGCTCCGGCGGCAGCCCCCAGACCTTGGCCGCATGTGCGCAGGCATAGCTCGCCCAGCCGAAGAACAGGGCATGGCCGAACGACAGCAACCCGACATAGCCGATCAACAGATTGAAGGCGCAAGCGAACAGCGCAAAGCACAACGCTTTCATCAGGAATACCGGATAGGCGACCGTCGGCAGGACGACGAGGGCGGCCGTCATGACGACGAATGCGATCACCTCGCTGCGCGAGCGCAAGTCGCGGGTCGCGCTCGGCTCTACGCGCTGCACGTCACGCGCCCCGGCCGAACAGGCCGGCGGGCCTGATCAGCAGCACGATGGCCATGATGATGAAGATCACCGTGTTGGAGGCCTCGGGAAAGAACACCTTGGTGAGGCCCTCGATGATGCCCAACCCGAAGCCGGTCACGATCGCGCCCATGATCGAACCCATGCCGCCGATCACCACCACGGCGAACACCACGATGATGAGGTTGGCGCCCATCTGCGGGCTCACATTGTAGATCGGCGCCGCCATCACGCCCGCGAGCGCCGCGAGCGCGACCCCGAAACCATAGGTGAGCGTGATCATGCGCGGCACGTTGATGCCGAAGGCGCGCACCAGCGTCGGGTTCTCGGTCGCCGCGCGCAGATAGGCGCCGAGCCTGGTGCGCTCGATCACGAACCAGGTGGTCACGCACACGACAAGCGAAAACACCACCACCCAGGCGCGGTAGTTGGGCAGGAACATGAAGCCGAGATTGCGGCCGCCTTGCAGCGCCGGCGGCACCGAATAGGGCAGGCCCGAGGAGCCGAAGAAATTGCGGAAAGTCCCTTCGAAGATCAACGCCAGGCCGAAGGTGAGCAGCAAGCCGTAGAGGTGGTCGAGCTTGTAGAGCCACTGCAGAAAAAGCCGTTCGACGATGATCCCGGTGATTCCCACCACGATGGGCGCGATGACGATCGCCCACCAGTAGCCAAGCCCGGCATACTGCAGCAGAAAGAACGCGGTGAAGGCGCCCAGCATGTACTGGGCGCCATGGGTGAAATTGATGATGTTGAGCATGCCGAAGATGACGGCGAGCCCGAGGCTGAGCAGCGCGTAGAACGAGCCGTTGATCAGCCCGATCAGCAACTGCCCGAACAGGGCCTGCGAGCTGATGCCGAGCAGTTCGAACATGGCCGATCCCCCTGCGGCCGGAGAACGCAGCAGCCGCGTTCCCCGGCTTGTCGACGTCGGGTCAGCTCTTCACCAGCGGGCATCCGCCCTCGGCCAGCGGCCGGAAGGCCTCGTCCGCCGGGATGGTGGCACGGACCTTGTAGTAGTCCCAGGGTCCCTTCGATTCCGACGGCTTCTTGACCTCGAACAGATACATCGGGTGGATCTTGCGGCCGTCGGCGCGCACCGTGCCCTTGCCGAACAGTTTGTCGTCGGTCGGCATCTCCTTCATCTTGGCCACGACCGCCTTGCCGTCGGCATCGCTCTTGAGCGCCTCGACCGCCTTGAGATAGTGGGTGACCGCCGAATAGACGCCGGCATGGACCATGGTGGGATGAATGCCCTTGTCCTGCGGCGCGAATTTCTTCGTGAATTCGCGGTTGGCGTCGTTGAGATCCCAGTACCAGGCTTCGGTCATGATCAGACCTTGGGCGGTCTGCAGCCCGAGCGCGTGCACGTCGGTGATGAAGGCGAGCAAGGCGGCGAGGTTCTGGCCGCCGCTGGTGATGCCGAACTCGGCCGCCTGCTTGATCGAGTTGATGGTGTCGCTGCCGGCATTGGCGAGCCCGATGATCTTCGCCTTGGAAGCCTGCGCCTGCAGCAGGAAGGACGAGAAGTCGGTGCCCGGGAAGGGATGGCGCACCTTGCCCACGACCTTGCCGCCATTCTTCTCGACCACGGCCGCGGTGTCGCGCTCGAGCGCGTGGCCGAAGGCGTAATCGGCGGTGAGGAAGAACCAGGTGTCGCCGCCCGTCTTCACGATCGCCTTGCCGGTGCCATTGGCGAGCGCCCAGGTGTCGTAGGTCCAGTGGATCGTGTTCGGCGTGCATTTGGGGCCGGTCAGATCGGAGGCGGCCGCGCCCGACACCAGGAAGACCTTGTTCTTGTCGCGCACGATCTCGTTCACGGCCAGCGCCACCGACGACGTCGGCACGTCCACGATCACGTCGACCTTGTCCACGTCGATCCAGGTGCGCACGACGTTGGAGCCGACGTCCGGCTTGTTCTGGTGGTCGGCGCTGACGATCTCCACCTTCATGCCCTTGGCGGCGGCGCCGAAATCCTCGACCGCCATCCGCGCCGCCACCACCGAGCCCTGGCCGCTCAGGTCGGAATAGGTGCCCGACATGTCGTTCATCACGCCGATCTTGATGGTCCCGTCGGTGTACTGCGCCTGCGCCGAGCCGCACCCGCAGGCGACGGCGAGCGCGGCGAGACTGATCAATCGTGTCATGTGGCGTTCTCCTGTTGATGGTTCTTGCTGGTTTGCTTCCCCCGGCACATCAAGTGACCCGGCAAGCCGCCGGGCCGGTCGTCGGGCGGTTCGAACGGTGGCAAGTCCCAGCCGCATGTCACACACCCAGATAGACGTGAAGCTTGTCGAGATTGGCTTCGAGCTCGGCATTGGCGAAGCGGTCGATGATGCGACCATGCTCCATCACGTAATAGCGGTCGGCGACGGTCGAGGCGAAGCGAAAATTCTGCTCGACCAGGAGAATGGTGAAACCCTGCTGCTTGAGCGTGCCGATGGTCGTGCCGATCTGTTGGATGATCACGGGGGCGAGGCCCTCGGTCGGCTCGTCGAGGAGGAGCAGCCTGGCGCCGGTGCGCAGGATGCGGCCGATCGCCAGCATCTGCTGCTCGCCGCCGGACAGCTTCGTCCCCTGGCTTGCCAGCCGTTCCTTGAGATTGGGAAACAGCTCGAAGATGCGATCGAGCTCGAGCCCGCCGGGGCGCACCCTGGGCGGCAGCAGGAGGTTTTCCTCGACGCTGAGGCTCGCAAAAATGCCGCGCTCCTCGGGACACAGAGCAATACCGAGCCGCGCAATGCGGTCGCTGGTCAGGCCGACGAGCTCGCTGCCGTCGTAGCGCACCGATCCGCTGCGCTGGCCGACGATGCCCATGATCGATTTCAGCGTCGTCGTCTTGCCCGCGCCGTTGCGGCCGAGCAGCGTGACCACCTCGCCGGCGAAGACCTCGAACGTGGCGCCGTGGAGCACATGGGACTCGCCGTACCACGCCTGCAGCCCCTCGACCGCGAGCAGGGGTGCCACGCTCGGGTCAAGCATGGCCGACCCCGAGATAGGCTTCGCGCACCAGCGGATCGGCGGAGACCGTGTCGTAATCGCCCTCGGCCAGCACGCGCCCGCGCGTGAGCACCGTGATGCGGTCGGAAAGGTTGGCAACCACACTGAGATTGTGCTCGACCATCAGCACGGTGCGGTCGGCGGCCACCGACTTGATGAGCGCGCTGATGCGTTCGATGTCTTCGTGGCCCATGCCGGCCATCGGTTCATCGAGCAGCAGCATTTCGGGCTCGAGCGCCAAGGTGGTCGCGATCTCGAGCGCCCGCTTGCGGCCATAAGGTAATTCCACCGCCGTCCAATGCGCAAAGGACGCCAAGCCGACATCGGCGATGAGCGCTAAGGCACGCTCGTTGAAGATGTCGAGCGCGCGCTTCGACTTCCAGAAGTCGAACGACGATCCACGCTTGCGCTGCAGCGCGACGCGCACGTTCTCGAGCACCGTCAGGTGCGGAAAAACGGCGGAAATCTGGAACGACCGCACCAGCCCGAGACGCGCCACCTCGGCGGGCGGCAGCGCCGTGATGTCGCGTCCCTTGTAGACGATGCGCCCGCCGCTCGGACGCATGAACTTCGTCAGCAGGTTGAAGCAGGTGGTCTTGCCGGCGCCGTTGGGCCCGATCAGCGCATGAATGGTGCCGCGTGCAACCCGCAGGCTGATGTCGTTCACAGCGACGAAGCCGGCGAATTCCTTGGTCAGGTTCTCGGTTTCGAGGATGAAATCGCCGCTCACGACGCCGCAGTCCCGGTTGTCGCGGCCAGTGTTAGCACGCCGGGAGCGCGTTCAGCAAAAGTCGCAGGTCAAGGTCTGCCCGGCGTACCGCGCGACCGCCGGCGGCGGTCGACCCGGATTGATCGCGCCGGCGCTTGTGCAACCCCGTCGACGGGCGCGGACCGTCGGCAGCCAACCCGCTGCCTCGTTCCTGCCGGCGTGCCGCCCTTCCTCCGGCTTCCCTCCATTCCTATAATGGCGAGTTAAGCGCCTGCGGCCCCGATCCGCAGTAAACCGGCACCGGCGGGGATGAAAGGGAGGACTGGACCTTGCGTCTCCTCGTGATCGAGGACGATCCCGACCTCAACCGGCAACTCGCGACCGCGCTCATCGATGCGGGCTACGTGGTCGATCGGGCCTACGACGGCGAGGAAGGCCACTTTCTGGGCGAGAGCGAGCCCTACGACGCGGTCATCCTCGATATCGGCCTGCCGAAGATGGACGGCATCTCGGTGCTGGAGGCTTGGCGTCGCGCCGGGCGCGTCATGCCGGTGCTCATGCTCACCGCCCGCGACCGCTGGAGCGACAAGGTGCAGGGCTTCGATGCCGGCGCCGACGATTACGTCGCTAAGCCCTTCCACCTCGAGGAGGTGCTGGCGCGCATCCGCGCGCTGTTGCGGCGCTCGGCCGGCCACGCCAAGAGCGAGCTCAATTGCGGCGCGGTGCGCCTCGACACCCGCACCGGCCGCGTCAGCGTCGACGGCAACCCGGTCAAGCTCACCTCGCACGAATACCGTCTGCTCTCCTATCTCATGCATCATAGCGGCCGCGTGGTCTCGCGCAGCGAGCTGGTGGAGCATCTCTACGATCAGGATTTCGACCGGGACTCCAACACCATCGAGGTCTTCGTCGGCCGCATCCGCAGGAAGCTCGGCGTCGACGTCATCCAGACGGTACGCGGCCTCGGCTATCTCCTGACCCCGCCGGGCAATGCGTCTTAACTCGCTCGCGCTACGGCTCTTCTTCTCGGCGACGACCTGGATCGTGGTGATTCTCGTCGTCACCGGCATCGTGCTCTCGTCGCTCTATCACGCGGCGGTGGAGCGTGCCTTCGACCGCAGGCTCGGCGTCTATCTGCGCACCCTCGTCGCCGACGTGGCGATGCCGGAGGAGAACGCCGGCAAGTTTCCCCAATCCATGGGCGAGCCGCTGTTCGATCTGCCGTTGTCCGGCTGGTATTGGCAGGTGACGCGGCTCGACGCGCCCACGCCCGACGTGCGCGCGTCGCGATCGCTGTGGGATGCCAAGCTGCCGCATCTCGCCAGTCTCGGCGCCTCGTCCGCACCGGGCGCCGAGCGCGAAGGCTATGTCGAAGGGCCCGAGGGCCAGCAGCTGCGCATCGTCGAGCGCACCATCGACCTCGGGGAGGAGGGGCGCTACCTCGTCGCGGTGGCCGGCGACGCGGCCGAGATCGACGAGGAAACGCACAATTTCGACGGCACGCTCGTGATCACCTTCGCCATGCTGGCGATCGTCCTGCTGCTGACCACCACCTTCCAGGTTCGCTTCGGCCTCGCCCCGCTCAAGCGCATCTCCGAGGGCCTCGCCGCCATCCGCTCGGGCGGAGCGGAACGGCTCGAAGGCGCCTTCCCGGTCGAGATCGCGCCGCTCGCGCGCGAGACCAACGCCCTGATCGACGCCAATCGCGAGATCGTCTCGCGCGCGCGCACCCATGTCGGCAACCTCGCGCATGCATTGAAGACGCCGATCACGGTCATGATGAACGAGGCCACCACCCACGGCGCCGACCCGCTGGCGCTGAAGGTGCGCGAGCAGACCGAGATCATGCGCGACCAGGTCACGCGCCATCTCGAGCGCGCGCGCCTCGCCGCGCGCGTGGCGGTGATCGGAACCGTGACCGACGTGCCCGCGGTGGTGACCGCGCTGGCGCGCAGCATGGAGAAGATTCATCGCCACCGCGGCGTCGTCATCGACATCGACGCGCCCGAGGGTGCCCGCTTCCGCGGCGAGCGGCAGGACCTCGAGGAAATGGTCGGCAACCTCGTCGACAATGCCTGCAAGTGGGCGCAGTCGCGGGTGGCGGTCGAGGTCATCTCGGAGCGACCCGATCCAAGTGAAGATCGCCGGGTCGTGCGCGTCGTGGTCGACGACGACGGACCCGGGCTTTCACCGCAGCAGCGCGAGCAAGTGACCCGCCGTGGCCGCCGTCTCGACGAGACCAAGCCGGGTTCGGGGCTCGGGCTTTCGATCGTCCTGGAGCTCGCCGGCCTCTACGGCGGGGGACTGACGCTGGGAACGGCGCCGATCGGCGGCCTGCGCGCCGAGCTCGTGGTGCCGGGGGCGTAAGGATGCGATCGGTCTCGCGACCGCAATCATGGCGCGTCATCGCAGCGGGATTCGACTCCCGACTTAGGGCGCTGCTGCCACGAACGCATAGGGTGGAACGTCGATCTTTTCCACTGCCTTCCGCATCGTATCTCCCGGCACAGCGAGCAAGCTGCTACGCTCCGGGACCGCGGCGGTGGAAGGGAGCGGCATTCGTCTCGGCAAACCTCACTGGACGAATTCATGAGCTTGCTGGTATTCCGGATCTCGCGCGCGACGGGCGCTATCGCTTTTGCTGGGAACAGGACTTGTCGGAACATCAATTCAGAGGCCGCCGCGAAGACCTTCGACTGGTCACGGGTCTGGGCCGCTACACCGCCGATTACGAGTTCGGCGACCAGGCGGCGGGATATTTCCTGCGCGCCGACCGGGCGCACGCCAAGATCGTGCGCCTCGACATCGAGCCCGCGAAAAAAGTGCCCGGCGTCCTGGACGTGCTGACCGGGGCCGACCTCGTGGCCGCCGGCTGGAAGGGTGCTCCCGCCATGTCCTTCTTCAAGGGCGTTGGCGGCAGCTCGCTTCGCGTGCCGTTCCGCACCGGGCTCGCGCATGGCCGCGTCCGCTTCGTGGGCGAGCCGGTGGCGCTGGTCGTGGCGGAGACCGAGCTCGTCGCGCAGGACGCGGCCGAGCTGATCGCGGTCGAGTACGAAGACCTGCCGGCGCTGGTCGAGGCGCGCGACGCCGTTGCCGGGGGCGCCGTTGCGCTCCACGACGAAGCGCCCGGCAATCTGGCGCTCGACTACGAGTACGGCGACCGGGCAGCCACCGAGCCGGGATTCGCGCAAGCCGTGCACGTGGTCCGGGTCGAGCTTCATGCGCAGCGGATTTCCGGCAATCCGATGGAGCCGAAGTCCTGCATCGCCGCCTACGACTCGGCGCAGCAGGTGTTCGAGCTTTGCATTCCGACGCAAGGCGCCGCGGACATAAAGAATGCGCTGTCCGGCATGGTGGGTGTCGCGCCGGAAAAATTCCGCATCCACTCGGCCGACGTGGGCGGCGGTTTCGGCATTCGCAACGAGGTCTATCCCGAGTTCCTGGCCGTCATGCTCGCGGCCAAGCGCCTGGGCAGGGCGGTGAGGTGGCTCGGCACGCGTTCGGAGACGATCTCGGGCGATCACCACGGACGCGCGGCCGATCTGATCGGAGAGCTGGCGCTCGATCGCGACGGGCGCTTTCTCGCGCTGCGCGTTGAATGGCTGGTCAATCTCGGCGCGTTTTGCTCGAACGCCGGTCCGCTGATCAACACCGTTGCCGCGCCGACGAGCTCGGCGATCAGCCTTTACGACCTGCGTGCCGTGCACGGGCGGCATCGGCTGGTCTTCACCAATACGACGCCGACCACGGCCTATCGCGGCGCCGGGCGCCCCAACGTCGCCTATCTGTGGGAGCGCCTGGTCGAGGAAGCTGCGACCATGACCGGGATCGACTCGGTCGAGCTGCGCCGCCGCAATATCCTCCGCAAGGACGCGTTTCCGCTGAGGACGCCGACCAATTCGCTCTACGACAGCGCCGACCCCGCGCGGCTGCTGGACACCGCGCTGCGATCCGCGGATTGGGACGGCTTCGAGGCCCGCCGCGCGGCCGCGCGGAAGGAGGGCAAGCTGCGCGGCATCGGGCTTGCGATGTTTCTCGAGCCGTCCGGCGGCATGGGCAAGGAGCAGGTGGAAATCCGCGTGGGCTCCGACGGCCGCCTCGCCATGTATTCGCTCGCCGGACCTTCGGGGCAGGGGCACGAGACCGTGTTCCCCGCGATCGTCGCCGACATCCTCGGCTTTCCCGCGGATCGGATCGAGCTGCGCTACAACGATCCCGCGGCCCCGAAGCTCGTCGGCGTCGGCACCTTCGGCTCGCGTTCGCTGATCAGCCACGGCGCCGCGCTCGCGGCGTCGGCGACGGAAATCGTCGAGAAGGGCAGAAAGCTCGCGGCCGGCGAGTTCGAGGTCGAGCCGGCCGACGTCACCTTCGACAAGGGGCGATACCGCGTCGCCGGCACCGACCTTTCCATCGACATCGCGGCACTGATCGAGAAGAAATGGGACGGGGCGGCGCACCCGCTCGACACCAATACGACGCTCGACCTCGCGATGGCATTTCCCAGCGGCGCTCACGTCGCCGAGGTCGAGATCGACCCGGACACCGGAGCGGCCCGCATCGTCAACTATGTCGCCGCCGACGACTGCGGCACGATCTACAATCACCAGTTGGTGGAGGGCCAGTTGCATGGCGGCCTGATGCAGGGCATCGGCCAGGTCTTCGGCGAGCACGTGGTCTACGATCCCGACACCGGCCAGCTCCTGTCCGGCACCTTCATGGATTACTTCATGCCGCGGGCGGACGATCTCGCCCCGACCGCACTGATCGACTGCGGCGCGCCTTCGCCGGCAAATTCGCTCGGCGCCAAGGGCGCGGGCGAGGCCGGCGCGACCGGGGCGGTGCCGACGCTCGCCAATGCGGTGCTCGACGCGCTCAAGGCGGCGAACGTGCGCAAGCTCGAAATGCCGTACACCCCCCACCGCGTCTGGCGGGCCATTCATGAGGCTCGCCGAGGCGCCTGAAGGACGCGCCGCACCCGGTTCATCGGCCCTGCCGGGGCCGGTTTGCCGCCGCCGGTCGCTGGAGAGGCCGAAGTTTTATTTTTGCCCCAATTTTGGACATTAGCTTGGGGGCCGGCCTTGGGGAGGCCGGCCTGGACCACCTGGGGATGGGGGCTTCACACATGGTTTTCGTGCGCCTGAGTGCTGCCGCGCTCGTCGCGCTGTCGGCGGCGGCGTGCAGCGGCAACCCCGCGACTGGAACCGGACCGAGGGAGAACACGGGCACCCTGGTCGGGGCGGTCGCCGGCGGCCTGATCGGATCGCAGTTCGGCGGTGGAACCGGCGAGCGCATCGCGGCCGGAATCGCCGGCGCCACGCTCGGCGGGCTGATCGGCAATCGCATCGGTGCCGGCATGGACGACGAGGACAAGCAGCGCGCCTACGCGGCGCAGATGCAGGCGCTCGAAAGCGGGAAATCGGGCGCGGCGGTCGGGTGGAAGAACCCGGATTCCGGCCGCTACGGATCGGTGGTGCCCGGTCCCGCCTACCAGTCGAACGGGCTGCAGTGCCGCCAGTACACCCACACGATCTACATCGACGGCCGGCCGCAGGTCGCGCGCGGCAGCGCCTGCCGCAATCCCGACGGCACATGGACCGCGGTGGGCTGATCGCGGGCCGACCTGTAAACAACAGGAAAAATACAGGTCGCTCCGGCTGCGCGCCGTCTCCTGGTCAGGCTCGCGCCCGCACGCTGGCGCGTTGCCGCGAGGACACAGCGAGACGCGCCCCCGGCCGAAACCGAGCGCGTTGCTGCCGACGCGAGGTGCTTCGAGAGCCCCGTTGGCGATACGCCGCCCGCGTCGTTTCCTATTCACGATATAAAACAGCACAGTCTTCTTCGTTCCCGCGGCGCGTTGCTGCGCCCGGGTTTCTCCTTCCTCTTTCGCCCCGCCTTCGCCGAAGCGTCGGCGGGGATATGTCTGCCGTAGCCCTTGCCGCTGCGAGCCGCCCCGACCGAGGGGCGGAGGAGCGCCGGGAGGCGGTATCCTCATTCCGTCGCGCTCGTAAGACGCGACACCACGTTTGCGAGACGCGGCCGTCCGGGGCAAACCGGAACGGGCCTCGCGGCGCTCCACCTGGCGATTTTGGGCCCGCTCCGCGCTCTCCGGCTCCGCAGTTGCCTGCGGCTCCCGTTGCGCGGGCGACCTTCGCTGCCGGGTGTCGCGCCCGGTCGGCCGAAGGTCCCGAACCTCCCGGGCACGGTTTACGAGCCGCGGCCGGGACGCCACTC
>JBAUOM010000222.1:0-3126 GCA_049579765.1 Xanthobacteraceae bacterium | reverse complement strand
TTGCGCAGCTCCGAGCCGGTGCCGGTTTCGAACGCGAGCGGGATCGCCCCGAACAGCGCCGCCAGCGTCGTCATCATGATCGGCCGGAAGCGCAGCAGCGAGGCCTGCACGATCGCAACGCGCGGCGAGAGGCCCTGCTTGCGCTCGGCCTCGAGCGCGAAGTCGATCATCATGATGGCGTTCTTCTTCACGATGCCCATGAGCAGCACGATGCCGATGAGCGCCACCACCGAGAGGTCCTGCTTGTAGAGCATCAGCGCCAGCAGCGCGCCGACGCCGGCCGACGGCAGCGTGGAGAGGATCGTGAGCGGGTGGATGAAGCTTTCGTAGAGCACGCCGAGCACGATGTAGATGGTGACCGCGGCGGCGAGGATCAGCCACGGCTCGCCGGCGAGCGACTTGCCGAACTCGGCGGCGTCGCCGGAATAGCTGCCGATCACCGCGCCCGGCATCCCGATCGCGCGCTCGGCCTGCGAGATCAGGCGCACCGCGTCGCTGAGCGCGGCCTCCGGCGCGAGGTTGAAGCTGATGGTGACGGCCGGGAATTGCTCCTGGTGGGCGATCACCAGCGGCGTCGTGGTGTGCAGGAACCGCGCGATGGCGTTGAGCGGCACCATCGCGCTGCCGGAGACCGTTGGGATGTTGGTCGGCGACGTCGAGGTCAGCGAGGTCGACTGCGCCACCGCCTGGATGCCGGAGGCGGGGACGTAGATCTTCGCCAGCGAGGTCGGATCGTTCTGGTATTCCGGTTTCGCCTCCAGGATCACGCGGTATTGGTTGGCCTGGCCGTAGATGGTCGATATCTGCCGCTGGCCGAACGCGTCGCTCAGGGTATCGACCACGGTCTGCATGGACACGCCGAGCCGGCCGGCGAGCTCGCGGTCGATCTGCACGTCCATGCCGAAGCCGTTGTCCTGCGCCTCCGAGACGACGTCGCGCAGCATGTCGGAGTTGCGCAGCTCCCGGGTCAGGCGCGCCGCCCAGTCGCCGACCTCGCGCGCGTCGGTGCCGGTCAGCGTGTACTGGTACTGCGCGCGGCTCAATCGCGTCGCGATCTGGATGTCCTGCACCGGCCGGAAATAGACCGAGACGCCCGGCACCGCGGCCACCGCCCGCTGCAGCCGGTCGATGACGGCCGTCACCGGCGTGTCGCGCTCGTCGCGCGAGCGCAGCGTGACGGCGAGGCGGCCGGCATTCGGCGTGGCGTTGATCGGGGTGACGCCGATGACGGAGACCACGCCCGTCACCTCGGGATCCTTGCGGATCGCGGCCTCGACCGTCGCCTGCAGCCGCTTCATTTCCGCGAACGAGACCTCCTGCCCGCCTTCCATCACCGCGAAGATCAGCCCGGTGTCCTGCAGCGGCAGAAATCCCTTCGGAATGATGATGTAGAGCCACACCGTCGCGGCCATCGTGGCGGCGGTCACCAGCAGCGTGAGGGTCTGGTGGCGCAGCACCCATTCGAGGCTGTGGCGGTAGCCCTCGACCGACCAGTCGACCGCGCGGTGGAACATCCGCACGATGCCGCCGCGTGAAGGGGCGTCCGCCTGGTGGCGCAGCAGGCGGCTGCACATCATCGGGGTGAGCGTGAGCGAGACCACCGCCGAGGTCACCACCGCGATGGTCAGCGTGAGCGCGAATTCGCGGAACATGCGGCCGACCAGGCCGGTCATGAACAGCAGCGGGATGAACACGGCGATCAGCGAAAGGGTGAGCGAGATCACGGTGAAGCCGATTTCGCTGGCGCCGCGCAGCGCCGCCTCGAACGGGTCCTCGCCGTTCTCCATGTGCCGGACGATGTTCTCGATCATGACGATGGCGTCGTCGACGACGAAGCCGGTGCCGATCGTCAGCGCCATCAGCGACAGGTTGTCGAGCGAGAAGCCGCAGAACCACATCACGCCGAAGGTCGCGATCAGCGACAGCGGCAGCGCCACGCCGGCGATGACGGTGGCGCGGACGGTGCGCAGGAAGATCAGCACCACGGTGATGACCAGCGCCACGCTCAGGATCAGCGTGAACTGCACGTCGCGGACCGAGGCGCGGATGCTGGCGGTGGCGTCGTGCACCATGGTGAGGGTGGCGCCGACCGGCATCGAGCGCTGCAGCTTCGGCAGCTCGTTCTTGATGCGCGCCACGGTTTCGATCACGTTGGCGCCGGGCTGGCGCTGGATGTCGACGACGATGGCGGGCTTGCCCTGGTAGAAGCCGCCGACCCTGGCGTTCTCGAGGCCGTCGACCACGTCGGCCACGTCCTTGAGCAGCACCGGGGCGCCGTTGCGATAGGTCACGATGACGTTGCGATAGGCCTCGGCCGCGGTGAGCTGGTCGTTGGCGGCGATGGTGTAGGACTGGTGCGCGCCGTCGAGCGCGCCCTTGGGACCGGCCACGTTCGCCGCCATGATCACGTTGCGCATGTCCTCGAGCGCGATGCCGTAATTGGCGAGCCGCGACAGGTCGGCCTGGATGCGCACGGCGGGCCGGATGTTGCCCTGCACGGTGACGCGCCCGACGCCCGAGACCTCGCTCAGCCGCTGCGCCAGCAAGGTATCGGCGATGTCGCTGAGCGCGCGCTGCGAGATCGTGTCGGAGGTGATCGCCAGCGTCACCATGGGCGCGTCGGCGGGGTTCACCTTGGCGTAGACCGGCGGGTAGGGCAGGTTGCGCGGCAGCACTGATCCCGAGGCGTTGATCGCCGCCTGCACGTCCTGGGCGGCGGCATCGATGTCGCGGTTGAGCTCGAACTGCAGCGTGATCTGGCTGACCCCGAACGAGCTCGACGAGGTCATCAGCGACAGCGACGGGATCTGGCCGAAATTGCGCTCGAGCGGCGCCGTCACCAGCGAGGTCATGACCTCCGGGCTCGCGCCCGGGAGCTGGGTCGTGACCTGGATGGTGGGGAAATCCACCTGCGGCAGCGAGGAGACCGGCAGCCACAGATAGCCGAGCAGGCCTCCCAGCATCACCGCGACTCCGAGCAGCGAGGTCGCGATCGGGCGGTGGATGAAAGGCGAGGAGACGCTCATGGATTGACGACCGGTCGACCGGCCGTGGTCGGCGCCGGCGATCCGGCCGCGGTCGGCGTGCGCTTGCCTCGCTCGCCGCCGCGCGGGCTGCGGGTTCCAT